>JACKFF010000012.1 GCA_020632595.1 Nitrospiraceae bacterium
CGCGAACGGGAAATCCTTGACGAATACGCGGCGCGTATTTTTCGAAGCCGGCGAGCCCGTAAGTGGGAATGTGACAGTGCGGGTTGTAGCTTCTTCAATAGCTGCTGCAAAACGACCTCCAAGGTCAGACTTTTTTGCCATTATTATACAAAGAGACCTCAGAAAGGAATTCGCGCCGTGCCGGCGCGATCAATCGTGCGCGTTTCACTTTGAGATGCGGCGGGCTTCGGCGAACACATCCTCGGCCGCATAGGAGGGAATTTCGCCGCGATCGAATGCCGCTACCCGTTATTCGATTTCCTCCGCCCAAGCTGCTTCGATTTCGGACAAAGGCGTGTGCAAGGACTCAAGCATGGATTCCGCAAGTTTGGCGCGTTCTTCGGCGGTCAATGCGCGAGCCTGCTCTTCAATGTGTTTTAGGGACACAGACATATCACACCTCCATAGCCTACAGTAGTAGTGTCCCCCCTGCTCCTCTTCGTTGTCTTGAACCCGCTAATCAAATTCCCTCCATCCCACGTCAAACAGCCACAGCCCTCTTCAACCCCCTCAGCACTCCGTCCTCCGCCTGCGGTCGGCGGAACGACAATCTGAGCTGCAGCACACCGAGCTTTCCCACAATGCAACGGCTTTGCGCGGTCGGCTCCAGTGCTTTGTTAGACCGGGGTGCCTGAAGGAACCTTGCCCTGCGTCCATGGCTTGATCTTTGCCAGCGTCGAAGCGAGGGAATCCTTGGCCTTGGCTGCCTCGTAGTCCATCTGCAAGCCAATCCAGAAATTCTCGGACATGCCGAAAAACCGCGATAGACGCAGGCCCGTATCGGCCGTGATGGCACGCGCACCAGCCACGATCTCACCGATGCGCCGCTGCGGAACGCCAATCTCCTTGGCCAGCCGGTATTGCGTGATGCCCATGGGTTTCAGGAATTCTTCCAGCAGAATTTCACCTGGGTGCGGATAGGGAACTTTACGCATGCTGTCTCTCCGTCAGTGATAGTCCACGATCTCAACGTCCTTCGGGCCTTCCGTCGTCCACACGAAGCACACACGGAACTGATCGTTGACGCGGATGCTATACTGCCCGGCGCGGTCGCCTTTTAAGGCTTCCAGCCGGTTGCCCGGCGGTACCCGTAGATCATCCAGTCTTCCGACCCGGATCGGCATGAGCAAATACTGACGCTATGCGTTAGTATCGTCAAGGAGGCAGGAAAAGCGGACAGGCTACTTTTTTTTGTATTCCTGCTCTCGGTTGGCGTAACGAATTCCTACCGTGCCTCGTATTCCTCGCGGACAAGTGGCTGGTCAGGCCTAACGCATGCTCAATCAGGGGACCGTCGGTGCTATTGTCTCCATAAGGAAGACGACCAATCTGCATTCCTCGACTTCCTGCCCTGTGAAAGTCCCCCGAAAAGTACTCTGGCCCCTTTTCCTTTTCACCAAAGGGCGTCCCTAAAGCCCCAAACAAGCGGCGATACCTTTTTGCCGCTCATTTGATTGGCTTGGTATGCTATCATCGATGATGCGCTCTCGGGCGGAGGTTGTAGATTCGCCCGTATTTCGCGGCCGTCTCCAAGTCTCCCTGGCAAAAAGCATCTTTTACATCGTCTAATTTGTAGGTATCTTCAACACTGAGAAAGGGACCAACGGGTATTGTCTTCCACCAGCGCGACCTCTACCTCAGCCACATATTGGCCTTCATGCACAGACTTTAACTTCGTTCGCTGTTTCAGGTTTCCGCCTCCCTGTGAATGTCTTAGCCAGAGAACACACAAAGAAGCCAATCTCAATTTAGGGGATTCTTGAACAGGGCAGGAACCATGTCAAGAAACCCTCGGTCCTTTCCCAATTGCGAATTAAATTATCAAAATCGTACGCCTAACGAAGTCCGCGGTTGAGGGGCAGACCGGCGATTCTACCGGTCAGCGTGGGTTCACTTACAGGAAGGTCCGCGCATTGAAACTCAGTGATTTTCATAAGGACGAGCAATGCCCGACATCAAGGTGTCGTCTGTGCAGCGAAAGTTAAACATGATATTCGGGGGATAGAATTGAGTCCGTCAGATCCTTTCCAAAGGTCGGCAATTTCCGCGGATCAAAGGAGGATTGTCAGAAGACTTCTCTCTGTGTTGGCTTTTTTGAGACATAGAAATTCGACTTGCCCATTTTTTGGGATTGATGCACAATTTCTTGACATAGAATGTTCAACCAGAAGAAAGGAGGTTGCATGGTTTCAGTTTAGACCATTGCAGGACACCGGCAGGTTCACACCAAGGAGGTCGCCATGCCAATATTAACGCGATTACAGGACTATCTCGATGAACGCAAGGTTGCCTATCAGTTAATACGCCATTAAGAAGCGTATACCGCTTCGGAGATTGCGCATACACTCCATATTTCCGGAAAGATGTTAGCGAAGGTCGTGATTATCAAAGCGGATGATCGTTTTGTGATGGCGGTCTTACCTTCCAATCACAAAGTGGATTTCGAACGTCTCTCTGATGTGCTTGGAGGGGAACACGTGCGGCTGGCCACAGAAGGGGAGTTTCAAGAATTGTTTCCTGACTGTGGTGTGGGAGCCATGCCACCATTTGGGAATCTTTATGGCCTGGAGGTGTTTGTTGACGAATCGCTCGCGGAGGATGAGGAGATCGTCTTTCAAGCTGGAACCCATCTCAGGGTGATAAAGCTCCGGTATCAGGATTTTGCCGACCTGGTCCATCCCAAAGTGACCAATTTCTATCTGGCAGCGGGAATCCCGGGGAATTGAAACACACGATCCGGCCAGTGGAACATTCCTTTGAGATTTGGCGCAGGAAATTAGGTGCCGATTGCCAGGCTCCACGCAGAGATTCTATGCATGTTGTTTCAATGGGTATTCAGTTGGCCACGCTATTCAAATTGAGGCTGAATGGCAAACCTATGTATGTGGCCTAGGGGATACGAGATTATGAGATCATAAGCCGGTCATGATCCACCTGAGTGAGAGGAGGAAAGCCATGAATATTACCTCAACCATCGTCAGGTGTGTGGTTACGATCAATGAGAACCGATCGGTATTCGAGGCAGCCAAACTCATGACCGAGGAGTTTATTGGGGCACTCGTTGTGACCAATTCGACAGGAATCCGGGGACTGTTGACCGAACGCGACATGATTAAAAATGTCGTAGGGAAAGGAAAAGATCCCGAGAAGGTCAAAATTAAAGATACGATCACTCTCAAGCCTTTAAAGGTCAGTCCATCGGTCGATGCGAACCACTGCTTGAATCTGATGAAGGAACACCATTGCCGACATCTTTTGGTCTACGATGGTGAAGAGTTTGTCGGGATCGTCTCAGTCCGGGATCTGGTCGTGCTGTTGCTTGAGGAGAAGGAAGAACTGATTCGGCAACTTGAGAAGTATATCACCTCATAGGTCTCTCTCCCCGTCTTCGATCATGACTCCTGTCCATTCCTGAAAAAGAAGAATCAGTTAACAGAAATTTCCAGGGGACAGGGAGACAATCCGTCCCGTACCCTGGCCACAAGGGCCAGGGATGAGGCCCCACCTACGGAGTGGCGATGTTGAGTCGAACCGGAGGTAGTAATGGCTCAACCCAGCATCACTTTCCCCGCAAGCGGGACCCTCACCCACAAGGAATTCTTCTTCGCACATACGGCTGCTCCCATGATTCCTCCCGGAGTTGGAATGGGAGTATCCGACCTCCTCCTTCCTGTTCTCCCCTCTAGATTGTTGGGGAAGGAGTCCCCGGACTGCCTGGAGTTTCCCCCGGGGAAAAGCCTCCGGTTATGGCCCTCGGCGATTACCATCATCATCATAGGGTTTCGTTCATTTCCCACATCATGGCGTTTTCTTCCTCCAACACCATCAATTAGCCTCGATTCCATCTGCCCGGTCTGAAGCACATTAAGGGACTGTTGATATTGTAGAATTTTAGTCGTTTCATTCGCTTCTGAGTCACGGAGGCTCAACAGAGAAAAATAGGGGAGTGTTCAAAAAGGCCGGTCCAGCAAGGCCGCAGCCGCTTGGACGAGCGGAGCGTACGGAGGAGTACGTGAGCACGGCCTAGGGGCGAGAACGCCGCTGGCGGCATTTTTCAACACTCCCATTAAACCATTTTTCCATGGTCCCATTGCCGGTTTTCACAAGGCGTCAAGGCTACTCCATTCCTTCATACACCCGTGTCAGGTGTTGATTCGGTTTTGTTAGCGTCCATCACCCCTAACGTATTTTCACAGGCGTCCTGGGCATCAATTCCATGGTCAGCTCCAGAATGCGATCCATGTTCACCGTCCTTTCCACCGATGCCCTGGGAAAGGTGAGGCTCCAGATCAAAACGCCCGGAAGCAGGACCAGGAAAGCGATGCCGTAGGCAATGAAAGCCCTTTCGCTCCAAAGCCCAGAAAAGGAAATTTGAACCCCAGCAGCCGATGGTGTTGCTCCAAGGGATGGCCTGATGCCCTGCTCCGATTGTGACAGTTGCGCCAATCGCATCCCCGGGGTTTCCGATCGTATGGCAGCGAATGTCAAGGCCTGCAACTGGGTTTGGAGGGCAGAGTGTTTCGTCCCGTATACGTGCTCCATTGAAGCTTTCTGGACAATCGCCTGGCCCATCCGTTCCTGAAGAAGGGCATGCAGGCGTTGCCGGGATTGACTTTCCTGAGTGATCCATCGCCCCATTAAAGCCTGGCTTTCTCCATTGAACCGTTCTTGGCCCAACACGCCGTATTTCGCCGCAGTCTTGATTATCCGATCATTGACAGGCGCGTTGAGGGTATTGGCCGTCAACAGACCAGACCGGACACCCTGCCCTGTTAAGGTGACAATGGATTTCCCCATGAGATATTGAAGTCGACCTTCACGTTCCGCTTGTGCCTGGACCAGGCGGGATTGCACGATTTCGGGTATGGGGGCTTTGTGGTTAAACGCGTTGAGATTCCTGGAAGCGTGAGTCAGAGATGCCGTGACATCATCAATAGAGTTATTAAAGGCGTAGTCCAGCTTTGCCACTTCCACAATCCTTTCACCCATGCTGGTTTGGAGGGATTGCATCACACTCTTTGCCGTTATGGGATTATTCGCATTGGATGGGGGAGGGACTTCCCAGGACCCATAGCTGGCCACGACAAAAAATAACCCTCCCACAATCGTCGCGAACATGCCTACTGCGACTATCACATCTAAGGGATCCACTCTGGGTTTCATAAGTGCCACCTTTTCCTCTCCATCGGATGGGAAATTTCACATCCCCCTCTCCGACTATTTATTGAGATGAATCGCCCCAAAGACTGGGAGAAAATACTATCCGGATGTACCATGACCTTGCGGAGCACCCTCTCGCCCCGGCTTTCCAAACGTGACGGAACTTCCGCCATAGCATTGACAGCATCGACATCTTGATACGCTGATGCCTCTCTGGGAACCGGAGACACCTCAAAACCTGGCTGCCTAGGATCAGTGGCTCCCGGCGAACCACATTCGGGAACAACAGCCGCTCCCGTTTGATAGCCTGGGTAATCTGGTAACAGAGAAGAAATGGCAAGAGATGAAGGGTTGCCAAGAATTCCTCCTACGACGAGAATGACTATGATCGCCATACAGGTCATAGAATTTTCCTTCTTTTCCAAGGTCCTGTTCCCCCTATTCTTCTGAATCTTCTGATGAGTCATGGTGATTGCACTCTTCTTATTAATCCAGCACATTCGCGCCCAACCCTGCGGATCGCAACATATTTCTGACCGGTGTTGAAAGATTCAAAAAAAACATTTTGTCGGACATGAGATGTTGGAGAATAGCGGTCAGCGCATGGTTGGTGGTTCTCAGAGACGCGCAATCAAAAATTACGGGATGATCAAGACGTTGCATTATCAGGGCGAATTCCTCTTCCCATAACTCTGCGTTTTGTGTGGTAAGCGCACCCTCAATCTTAAACAACGTGAGTTGTTCGTTTTCGAAGACCTTGCGCATCCGAAAAAGTGGAATCAATGTTTCCGTCCAACTTTGCATGGATAGCGTGGACTCCCTCAATTAAAATCATTGACGAGCTGTATCCTTTAAGAATTATAAGAAGAAGCAAAAGTTGAACCGGTCCTATCGGCAGACAGAGACAACCAAAACATTACGATTTTTCAGGATTTTTTGAGGGAGAGGATGTTGAAAAATGGAAGGGATGTGTTGACGGATTGGTGATATTTCACCAAAGTGCTGAAATATCATCACGATTCTTTCTCATGGAATGAACGAGAGGAGGAAGGGACGATCCCGAATTTTCTCATTCGAGAAAGCAGCGTGCTCCGGTTGAGTCCCAAGAGAGCGGCTGCTCCATGAGGTCCACTCACCAGCCCTCCTGTCTTTTCCAGAGCTCTGAGGATATGAAGCCGTTCGTTTTCCTGGAGAGTCTGGATCTTCTCTTCCATGGGATGCATACCCGGAAACTGAAGAAAGCTGAGGTGGTGAGCAAGCAGCACACCTTTTTCGCAAAGAATGACCGCTCGTTCGAGAATATTGGCGAGTTCCCTGACATTTCCGGGCCATTCATAATGAACCAACCGATCCAGGACGGCCGGGTTAATTTCTTCGATTCGCTTTTCCAGTTGCTTGCTAAAACGTTCAACGTAATATTGGGTCAACAGGGGAATATCGTCTTTGAGATTCCGCAGTGGCGGCATCGCAATAGGAAACGTGTTAAGCCGGAAGAACAAGTCGGCCCGAAACGCACCGAGGCCCACCGCTTCTTCGAGATTCCGATTGGTAGCCGCGATGATGCGCACGTCGACATGATGGGTTTGGGTTCCCCCGACCCGTTCAAATTCATGTTCTTGAAGGACCCGAAGCAATTTGCTTTGCGTTTCCAGTGGGAGTTCCCCCACCTCGTCTAAAAAAATCGTGCCCCCGTGCGACAATTCGAAACGCCCCTTCATTTTGTCTGTGGCGCCGGTAAACGCGCCTTTTTCATGGCCGAAGAGTTCACTTTCTACCAGGCCGCTTGGCAACCCGGCGCAATTGACCTTCATCCAGATATGGTCTTTCCGGAGACTCAACCGATGGATGGCTCGGGCGGCTAATTCCTTGCCCGTCCCTGTTTCTCCGGTGATGAGCACGGTGGCATCTGTTTGAGCCACCTTGCGGATTTGCTCGAATACATGCTGCAAGGGCGAGGAGACTCCGATGATATCTTCAAACGATGGGATGTGAGCGAGCGGTCCCTTAAAAAGTGGAGAGACCGGGTGAGGGCGGGAGGATTCCATGCGATGACGCAGGCTCAAATCCCGCATAACGAGGGTATAACTATTGTATCCGGAGATATTCGCTCGAGAGAGAGTTGCCTCGACCGGAAACTCTTCACCTGTGGCCCGTTGGGCCATGAATCCTTCTTGTTCCCAAATATAGCTTTCCACCTGAGAGGTGGAATGATGAGCCTCGATATGTTGATGTAGGATTTTCCACGATCGTGGGGTCAGGAATCGCTGCAGGGGCTCCCCTTTTGCCTCCAAAGCCGATATGTGAAATGTGGTCGCGGCTGCGCGGTTCATAAACGTGATGCAGCGCTCTTGATCGATGGTTATGATTGCATCCATAGCTGAATCGAGGACTTGAATATGGCGTTGTTCGCTTTCACGGAGGATCTTTTCGGATTGTTTGCGCTCAAGGACTTCCGACTCCAAATTTCTGTTGCCTGCCCTGATCTGCTTTATCAGCAAGACTCCCAGTAACCCCACAATCACACCGAGCAGAATTTGCCATTGAACCAGTCTGGAAATTCTTGCGCTTGCCCAGGCGTCGTACAGGGTCACCAGTGTGTCCGCCTTGGCGACAATATCGTCGGAGAGTTGTAGCAATTCCAAGGCTGAAGCGTTTTCCCCAGGTCCGTCCTGCGCCCCTTTCAAAAAGCCGTCAGATCGGGCGATAAATTGGACAAGAAGTTCCTGCTGCCCTTGGATGGCGAGTCGGATCGCTTCGGTCGGAGCAGGAGGAACTGTTACCTCATGATCATTGGCCCAACTGACTGTAATCTTTCTTCCAAAGAGCAGAGTTTCCAATGTTTCCAGCAGTTCTGTTGTTGTAGGGGTAGAATTGGCTTTCCTATACTGCTGGGCCATAAGAACCTCTTTCATATGCCGTTCTTGCAGCATTCGCTGCCGACCCGCCAGATCTATAATCAGGGCATCAACTTCCTGATCCTGGATTCCTAAAATCGTAAACGCGACCATCCCGAAAAGTCCGGCAAGAAACAAGGCAAGAAGAACATGCAACCGGCAGTGTATTGAGGAATTAAAGAACGTGCGGAACAGTGGAAAGGACACCATGTGCTCTTCCTAAGCAAAGGTGCATGCCTACCCTTAGGCCAACATCTATGAGATAGGAAAGAAAATTCTAACAGGATCGTGAAAAAGTCCGCCAGCGACCTCCTCCCCGCTCAATCCCCCAACCTTCGCATCCGCTCGGCAATCGCGCGCCGTGCGGCTCTCCTGGGGGTATCTTTATGAACATGGTGCGTTGCGCTTATTAGGTAAGTTTTTCCACGCCCGCCTCAATAACCGTTCAATGAATATCTAGAAACACCTCGAAGAGACGCGCTTCATTGCCCATGCAACCGATAGCCCGCATCGGTCAGTGCCGTGAGGACCGCATTGTCCCGATTGGTCATTTCATATGATCCTTGCTCCTCCACCGCTTCGGCTTGCACCTTCGGGATATAATCGAAAAGGCCCCGTTGAATGATGCCGTGATTCAGCATTGGGTATTGCCCCAGAAACGCCCGTTTTCCAACGGATGCGATAACGGGATCATCATTATGAATAATTTCCGGGATCATCCGGTCAATCCGCTTGCGTGCCGTATAAAACACTTCATCGGCCAGATCCCAGACTCCGGGATCTCCTTCCCGGTTATACTGCCATTCAGCCCATAACGCCGTGGCCGCAATGATCAACATGTCTTCCCCCACCGACTCGATCCTATTTTGCCTGCCCTGATCATCACGAATCCCTTCCTGGTGAATGGCCAGAATGTAGAAAATGGCTCTGGCCAGACGGCGGCTTGCCCGTTCGACATACGTGAGGTGCTTGCGGACGGTGGGATGATCTATCGCTGGACGGGAAGGAAGAGGTTTCCGCTTCCACAGATCAAGGTATCGGGGAAGGTACCATTGCGCGACCTTCACCCCTTCCCGGATGCGTGCCAGAGTTTTGCCTTTTGCGTCCAGATAATTCCTGGCTTGCTCCAAATGCGGGTTCAGGGCCTCACGGGCTACAAAGGGTCGCAGAATATCCGTGGCTCCCTCCCCGATACGGTACATTTCAATATCCCGAACCAATTGTTCAATCCCGAAGGCCGGCTCTCCGCGAATCCGTTTAGAATCAACCTTTTCGTAACCCATTCCTCCAAAGATTATTTGAGCCCCTTTGAGAAAAGTAATCGCCTTTTCCGAACACGCGATTTTGGCAATGGCGGCTTCAATACGAATGTCATACGCGTGATGATCGGCCATACGCCACACCAGCCAGGATAACGCCTCCATGGCAAAAAGATCCGCCGCCATCTGTCCCACGCGCCTCATTTGGGTTTGACGCCGGCTTAACGGCTGCTGAAAGGTGACACGTGAATTCGCACGATCCAACGTGGGTTGCCAGGCTTGCTTGGCCATTCCCAAACACAAAGCCGGAATACTAATGGCTCGCCCGACGTTCAGAATGGTTAACGCGTATTTCAAGCCTTTCCCGATTTCTCCAATGAGGTTGTCCATTGGAATTTGCACGTCGGTGAATGTCATATGCGCGTTTTCAATGCCCCGGCATCCTTCAAATTGACATCGTTGCTGAATCTTCACGCCGGGACTGGACATGTCCAGGATGAACGCCGTGTGGACGGAACCCTCAGCCCCCTTGCCTTCGGGCACGGGGACCCATTTGGTCCTCCCGTCCAGGAATATCCGTTTTGCCGGCACGCGGGCCACCAGTGTTATCAGGCTGGCGAGGGAGCCATTCGTGCACCAGAGTTTTTCACCGTTGACCACAAAATGAGTGCCCAATGCATTGAGGACGGCATTCGTTTGAATATTGGCCGCATCCGATCCGGTGTCCGGTTCTGTGAGCGCAAAAGCCGAGATTTCCTTTCTCGCCACTCGGGGGAGAAAGGCCTTTTTTTGCTTTTCGTTTCCGAAGAGAAGAATCGGCATGGCAATTCCGATGGACTGTGGCACCGCAACTGTAAGGGCCAGGATATTGCTCCAGCTCGCGATCAGCATCAGCACCCGCCCGTAATTTGTATACGAGAATCCCAGCCCGCCATATTCTTTGGGGATTTTCATCCCGAATGCTCCAAGCTCCAGCAGGCCCTTGAGCACATGCTCCGGAATTTTAGCGATTCGTTCGATGTCGTCCGGATCTACCTGCTGCTTTAGAAATTCTTCAATTTTCTGGCAATATTCTTTGCCGATTTGCTTTTCCTCGTCCGACTCATCCGGCGGAAACAGCAGATTAAGGTCTGGATTTCCCAGAAACAGACCCGCCATAAAACTCTCTCCGGCCATTTCCTGGCGCGCTTCTTCTATTTGCTCCATGCCTTTGAAAAGTTGCGACATGTCCGGACCTCCTTTCTGTGGATTCTGGCGGAAACCAAAAGGGCATCTGACTCTGCAAATCTCGCAGAATCCTGCATAGATTTTTCCAGCCCAGATGATTTTTCAAACGATCCTTTTTTTACAGTCTTTAAGGAATAATATTAAACTAATAATATTTTACCATTATGATAGGATAAAGTTATATTATCAAAGTGTTCCCCAATGCTTCAGGGACTCGGCCAGTGCAGGCAGGCCAAGAATGCACGACTCTCCAGAGGAGACAAGACCATGAGCGAACTTCCTCGCATATGGCTCACCGAACAGGTGGCAGATCATGTCGCGACGGTGACGATCAACCATCCTCCCGCAAATGTGCTTACACCCCGAGGGCTTGGTGAACTCGAATCAACTCTGGACGATCTGGCCAATAATGATCGAATCAAGGTCATCATCATCACCGGAACAGGACGGTTTTTCATTGCAGGAGCCGATATCCGGATGTTGGCAGAAATCGAATCCAAGCCAAAAGGCAAAAAACTGGCTGTCACGGGACAAAAAATTTTCAATAAAATTGCGGATTCGCCGAAACCCATTATCGCTGCCATCAATGGCATCTGCCTCGGCGGAGGCTTGGAATTAGCCTTGAGTTGTCATATCCGATTAGCTGCTGAAGGAATTCAACTCGGCCTACCGGAGGTTAATCTTGGCCTGATCCCTGGGTTCGGCGGGACTCAACGCCTGCTTCGTCTCATCGGCCAATCGAAAGCCACTGAAATGATTCTGACCGGGGATCCTCTCTCGGCAGTGGATGGCAAAACATGTGGACTGATTTCTGAGGTTTTCTCTGATAAAGATTTGATGTCTCAGGCTATCGGACTCGCCGGTCGGATTGCCTCAAAAAGTCAACGTGCTGTTCGAGCAGCCCTTCAGGCTATTCAAAGCGGATCGGATTTGAAACTTCGTGAGGGATTGCTGGTAGAAGCTACCTTGTTTGGAAAACTTTGCGAATCCGAAGATAAACAAGAAGGGCTGGCAGCCTTTTTAGAAAAGCGCACTCCGCATTTCAAGGGCCTCTGATACCCCAAGTGTTTTAGCAAATCTGTAAGGAAACGAAGGGGGGATGGATCAGTTGCTTCTAAAGATTCCTGCTCAGTCTAATCACCGCTTTTCCTGCATCCATAATACCCGAGAGGTAATGATAGGCTCGTGAAATTCATGAAAGGGAAGCACACGATCAATTAAACTGACTCTTCCTTTGTACCGCTCGACTTCAAAGATAGTCCAATCACGCCATTGCTTTAACATGCCTGTTACTCTTCTATAGCCCATTCACTCGTTATCAAGGATTGTGGGCGTCTCAACCGATTCCTTGCCATTTTTGGCAAATCGTGCACATTCTATATCATTTGGTTAAATCCACCCATTCCCTCGCCGCAAGCATTATGAGCACATACCGATACAGAGATTGTAAGGGGAGTCTCGAACTCATTCAGGAGAGCAAAGGAGTACTGACCATGACGTTACCGGAAGTAGGAGCTATTCAATTTCTGCAACCCGCATCATCGGGAGATCATTCACGAAAACAGGTGACCGCCGTGAGTTCCGATGAGGAGAGTGGCAAAGCCAAAAGCCATCGGGAACGAGGCGTCCCCTCTCCCATCCAGGACCAGGTGACCTTGTCGAAGGAGGCTCAGGCATTATCCACATCAAGGCATCACGCCTCAAAAGGCAATTCCTTCCAGCAACCCTCTTCTCCCTTTGATCGCTGAGGATTGTGAAACGCCCATGATCCGGCAAATGGGGGATCCCATTTGCTGCATCCGATTTTAAGCAAGACTTGCCTCCTCATTGTTCCTCAGTTCCCTTATCCACTTCCATTGGCGCTGGTCTCCATGTAGCCGTCCTGATTACCGGCGCTCGTAGAGCAGTTCACAAGCTTGTTCGTATCCTTGGATCCATCCCTCCTGATATGCCTGCCCTAAACTTCGTCGAATCTGATCCATTGGCTCTTCCCCTCGAAACGAACCTGGAACGGCCGAGCACACCATTTCCACGGCTATATCCACGAGTCGCTCTCGGCGCTGTTTGAGCTCCACAGACACCAGTTCCTCTAACACTTCCCGGCCTCGCTGGATGACAATTTTTTCCAGAAAGGTATCATATCCCTGGGCACGAATGACCCGTTCCCGAATAATGCCTAATTCTTCTTTGATTTTTTGTGTATTGCGTATCAAAACCATAAATAGTTGCTTGCGAGATTCCTCGCGAAGAGTTTCTTCCATTCGTTGCAAGACCACTGACGGAGAAATGGATTCTTCCGGCTCAGGTTCCGGATCTCTATCCCGTCGGTGCACCATCGGCTCGACATAGCCCAAACGCATTCGATCATACGTTTTTCTGGCATCCGGATCTCCCAAAATTTCATAGGCTGCATTGACTTCACGAATTTTTTGTTCAGCCTGACGATTCCCTCGATTACGGTCAGGATGATATTGAAGGGCCAATGCACGATATGCTTTTTTTATCTCATCTTGCGATGCTTGAAGAACAACACCGAGAACCGCATAATAATCGACGACTGGCATTTACTATGTTCCTTACAGAAAAAAATTCTTTACCTGTTTATTCGTGCAGGTTTTCGCGCATATCCACGTTTACTTATTCCTGAATATTTTTTAAACAAAACAGCTTTTCCTATATGACCATTTTTTCAAAAGTTCTGTTGATTGGAGGGTGGACTGTTCTCCTGTTCGGTGGGACGGACATTACGCATCAACCGGCATTTCCCTTGGAAGTTTCCCGGGAGAAAATTGCCTCCGTGCCATCCACGCCCAGGCCCCTCCGGCCACTCCTCTTTCGCCCCCCTTCCCCCACTTTTACCACATCACCCAAACCCGTCTCCATTGCCATGCTGCTCAATCAACCAGCTTCCTATCATCAACAACTCGTGGCCGTTCGGGGAGTGGTCACTCAACCGGAAATGCACCTTACTGACTCAGAGTTAGCCATACGCTTTGTCTTTCGCCTGGCCGAGGGGGAACAATCCATTGTCGTCTTTGGTCAACACGATCGTACGCAAGGCTCACCGTCAATTTCATTGGATCTTTCCGTCGAAGTGATCGGAGTCTTTTGGAAAGAACGAGAATTGAATGCATCGCGTGTTTTCAATACGATTGAGGCCCATACGGTCTCTCCCTATCCCCCTCTGATACCGGACAGTGCTTAAAAAGATCTACGGACCGCTTCCCTTCAGTACGACAAATATGCTTTTAACTGACGAACAACGTCATCGATGCCCGGCGACGGAAGCGGTTCAGATGGAAACGCCACGGTAAGCACAGCTCGAAGAGTCGGTTCCCAATTGCCCGATTCAAAGTCATCACGGGATAACTCCTTTCCACGCCCGTGTCGATGGATATAATCCACTAAACTTTGTTCATCAACGAAATTATTTCGACGGACGTAGACCAATGCCGTCTTATCGTGTACCGCAGCGATCACGGTTCCATACCCCGGCTTGGTCATGATGATATCCGCTTGTTGACTGATTTCCCCAAATGGCATCGCAAGATCTTCGACACGGTGGACAGAGGGGTAAGAAGACAAAGATGGGAGTTCGCTTATTAAAAAGTGGAACCCGGCCATTGCGGCCATCTGCTCAAGAGGAAGACGATTGAGGGGTACACCCCCAAAGGCAATAAGGACTATCAATTCATGCTCTCCCACACCCAAGGCTTTTCGCAAATCATAGCCATTTGGTTTCCTCAAGGGCGCCGAAGGTCCTACATCAACCGTCGAAACAAAAGCCGGCATCTCGATACCCGGATAAAGGCGGATGAGAGAGTCTGCTAACCCATAACTCTTACGAATGGTTTCGAGAATCGAACGATGAAGAGCAGAATCGGCTTGCACAAATGGCTCTAACACCCGATCCCAGGATAGCGAGGCAATTCCCACCACCGGGCACTTCGCTTCCGCTGCGCCAGCGATGGCAAGAGGCGAAATATTGGAAATGACCAGTCGCGCCTCGGACAATCGAATGGCCTGAGCTTCCTCCTCAACCTTGGACTCCCACTGTGTGTGAAATTTGGTATAGGCCTCCCATGTTTCCGCCACATCAATATCCAAGGGCCCTCGCTGGACACACCCAACGTCTTGCTGGACATCTTGCAACTCCCAACTCACCCGGAGATGCCGTTGAAAAAAATCGGCAGGTACTTGAGTGCGTAGAATCACATGCAGGTCATCAACCGCCCTACCTAATTCATTCAAGATTGGCATTAATTGCGCGGCATGCCCAAAGCCATGGGCCGAGATCGAACACCACAGGACCGTCATCGTGTTTTCTTCTCCATTAAATAGCACAAGGAATTGGTTTTTAGTGCATCATAAACTGGGGATTTCGCTTGCGAGAACAGGCTCCGAGTTCATAGAATCAGGTCTGAGTTTCTATTGAGGGCTTTTTTGAAGATGTGTTGGGCAGGGTGTAATTCTATGAATCCGAATAGACGATCTATTTTTAGGATGATATGGACCCTCATGCTGTTGATCGGCCTCCTCAGCGCATGTACCTCCCATTCAAAAAAGCCCTCGAATTCTTCGCGATCCTCGCTTCCGGAAAAAACAGCAGAATCACCCACCCCTGCGTTAGAAAACCAGTTATTGGCCACGGTTAAACACGCTGAAGGGTTAGGACCGGGAAACCCCCTGCTCCTAAGTAGTCTGTATAGTTTGGCCACCTATTACGAAGATCGGAAAGAGTATGACAAATCCGCTGCGCAATATGAACGGGCCCTCAAATTAAAGGAAACCGCGAATGGCCCAAACCATCCCGACGTGGCGGCCATCCTTCAACGATATGCTCGAATGCTGCAAGCAGCTAACCGACCATCGGAAGCAGCCAATCTCCGCCTTCGTTCTGAGGCCATTCTCGCTCGGCCCTCGACTCCCACTTCCAGTCAATAAATTTAGCCGGACCACGGCCTTCCAGCTCAGCATTTTTGACCCTGTTTCTCCGGAAAATTTTTCCTAGTGTCGGCTTCCTTCCGCCTATTTCTAGTTTGTTTTTGGATTTTCCTGGCACTTTCTCCCCTGTAATTTTGGCACAAGAATTGGTTATATCCAGGTGAGTTCTTCTATTACCTTGACCAAGGATTCATCCATGAAAAAGTCAGCACGGCCAGACCAGCCAATCCCCAAGACACGCAAGAACTCTCCTAAAAAAAGCGTGAACCAAAAGGCCTCCACCGACAAGTATCCGCGTTGCTCTCGATGTGGGTCACGAACCGTACATCTAGAACAGTTGGAACAGGAACTTCTTGTCACCCTCAGCTTGCACTGTCTGATCTGTGGACATTACACCTTCCTTGGTCGCCCCGTGATCCGATTATTGCGCCGTCCCAATGTCACGATTCCAGACTCCATTACACGGCCTGCAGGAGAATAGGGAATCATCCACACCAAATTCCCTCTGCCTTTCGGCATGGATTTCTTCTACCAGGACTCCGTGCGTAGCGTCAGCGGAACCAACCCGCCTTGTTCAAGCCCAAGAGTAAGCTGTCGGCAGGCCGTAACGCTCCCACATATGCGTAGATGCGATTGATCTATATTCGGCACAATTGCTTGAAATGGTGAAATATCGATTCGCTCGTGTCCGGATACGGAGTGTACCACTCGCTGAATTCGACCTTTCGGATACCCCCAGGCAGTCGGCCAGAATCGAGTGAGCACTGGTTGATATCGAAAATGTTCGGGGAATTGTTGCTCAAGGGCGACCATTTCCTCATGAAGCATTAACTGCCCTTCATGGCGAACACTAGCCACCAACGTCAGGTGGGCTCCACCGCTCCCTCCCGTTTGACCAAAATTTTTGGCTTTTAAATAACGGGCATAGGATAAGAATGGGGTAATTCCCGTGCCGAACGCCACACAGACCATTCGCATTCCCTCCCATTGCCCATCGTCTTCCAAACGAAGATTCGTAGCCTTACATACCTTGGTATTTTCATACACCAACGCGCCACCCTTCTCCTCATCCATTTGAAGACGAACTTCTATAGTTTTCCCCTTCTCAAACCACTCAGTTGCCATTTCCGATTGCCACCAACTGGAGGTATCAGACTGGTCGCGATGGGTATAATTGATAAACGTCTCCAACAAGCGCGGCTCGTTTAAAGCAGCATTTGACCGGGTATACATCCGTCTTCGATATTTGCCCGTCCGGTCTCCCCAGGGTTTTGCGAGAAAGGCCGTTCCTGGACGCATAGTATCTCGGAGGGCATATAGTTTTCCGCCTATCTCAACCTCCTCAGGCAGTGCTAACTGGACCAACCGGATTTCTCCTGGATCAATGGTTTGTAATTGATGAATTCGTGCGCCCACAACATGTTCCATGATCATCTCAATCCTATCTGAGAGCCGCTCACAAGATGACGAGGGGGTTCATCGGAAGAATTGCATAGCCAAAACGGAAGGACCGACGATGCCATTTGATTCTTCTATTCATATTTATTTAAGATTTCATTTCAACCTGGGATACTTTTTGACAACCAATGAGTCAACTTTCCTCCATCCCACCAACACCACCAGGAGATGTCCCATCCTTTTCTTCTAAGGAAACGGCCTTGTCATTTTCCAATGTTAGCCACGAGGGTTCCACTTTAGCTCCGAACCCTGCCAAAGATGACAGAACATCCCCCTCCCCTTCCAGTCGAGAGGCTTCTTTTTACCTCCAACAAATGTCTCAGGTACCGGATGTTCGACAGGACAAAATCGCACATTTTCAAAAAGCCATTGAATCACAGGGCTATGGCATTTCTGCTGAAAAGTTAGCGGATTCAATCATTCAAGAATTGCATCCTCACCCAGAAGAAATCCGACCACCAACCACATTGTAATTTCGTTGTCGCTTAGGGACAGAGTCATTCCCTTACTCCCTTTCTAGGCGAATAAAATTTTCGGTCCACGCGTTGGCCATAGCCATCCGAAAACATTCTAGAGTTTTCACCATGTTCTTGTATATTGTGATTAGTCCTTTTCTGTTCTCTAATCCTCATCTTGCCGGCCTGAATTTAGCCTTGTAACATAGCCTCACACAACCGAAAAGGGAATTATGAATTCGCCATCTGCGCATCTTGCCATAGGTTCAAACTCAATTTGGTTGACCTTTCCCTCCACACTTGAAAAATTGTTAATCCAAACCTATTTATTAGGACTGGGAGCCGATCATTCCCTCCTCTGTGCACTCCCACTAGATCCAGCACTCAGTAGTCTAAGATGCGGGATCCCCTGTAAAGGTCGTTCATGCATCGATGAGGACATTTATGAATTTGAAACTGTCATCCAAGAAATTCTTACACAGCCCCCGACAATTCGATTAGCTGCCCCACCAAACGTTTCACGCCAACACCCTCGCTCATTCCCTCGTTTGACGGTCAATATGACTGGAGCCGTTCGACCCCTCAGTGACAAGGGGAAAATTCTTGCGGTGCTACCCGTTCAACTTAGCAATCTTTCTCCGACTGGTTGTCAGTTTCGTGTCGCCCCTTCCGCGTGGCCACTCGTCTCCTCATCACATCTTCATATCAGTTGTCGTTTGCCAGGATTCAACCATTTTTCCAAATTTTCCGGAACTATTGAGTGGGTTGACCCCACGACAGATTTAGTCATTGGCACCAAATTTTCATTTACCTCCACTCAAGATCCCGCCAATCAAGATGTCATGCGGTGGTATACTTCTCAACAGGCCAATTTGATCAACACCACTGTTTGACGGGCTGTGGTGCCCAAATAGACCTCCCTTATTGCACTCCCATAATCCAGTGTTCTCGGCTACTTTCCGTTCGAATGTCATGGAGTTTCTCCACCTCACCTTTTTCTCTGTTCGGAATTCTTGGCCACTCTCACCAATCCTTTTCTAACAATGCCAAATTACAGTTTGCCAATGACAGGTTGCCTGGATATAGGGTTTCTTATTACAATGTTGTTAAATCCCGCATAAATTGGTTACGGTACTTAATTCTGCAATTCCAGATATTCTCTCATTTTACCCAGGACGTGTCGTATGCCCGAACCAATTAATAACCGAAACATTATCGATATTTCTCCACTTCCGACCCCAAAACAGATGCAAAGCGCTCTCCCATTGCCCGAACAAACCGGCCAGATGGTTCTTCAATCTCGGCAAGCCATTCGAGATATTCTTCATGGACGAGACTCCCATCGCCTGTTAGTCATAATTGGCCCATGTTCCATACACGACCCGGAAGCGGCCATTCTCTATGCTGAACGCCTCAAACTGGTTGCTGATCGCATTCAGGAGCATGCCCTGATTGTCCTTCGAACCTATTTTGAAAAACCCCGCACAACGGTTGGTTGGAAGGGACTTATCAACGACCCCCACTTGGATGGATCCTGCGAAATTGGGGGAGGATTTGAACTAGCCCGTTCTATTCTACTCCGGATCAATAACCTGGGATTGCCATGCGCCACGGAATTTCTGGATCCTGTCACGCCCCAATACATTTCTGACTTAATTAGTTGGGCGGCTATTGGAGCACGTACCACCGAAAGCCAAACCCATAGAGAAATGGCCAGTGGCCTATCCATGCCTGTTGGCCTCAAAAATGGAACGGATGGGGGACTCCAAGTCGCTCTCAATGCCATGATTGCAGCCCGACATCCCCAAAGTTTCATTGGGGTAAACGCCGAAGGTCTTACCTCTGTTATCAAAACAAATGGCAACCCGGACCGACACCTTGTTCTTCGTGGTGGCGGAGGACGAGTTAACTATAATCCGGAAGATATCTCTGAGGCCGTGCGTTGCTTAACAAGTGAGGGAATTAGTCGACCGATCATGGTTGACTGCTCTCATGGCAATTCAGAAAAAGACCATACGCGCCAAATTCCTGTAGCTCAATCAGTTATCGAGCAATTCACGAGGGGCCAACTCGCCATCATGGGTTTGTTAATTGAGAGTAACCTGAAGTCGGGCAATCAAAAATGGGAAGCAGGGAAACCCTTGGAGTGGGGAATATCAATTACAGATGCCTGCATCGGATGGGAAGAGACAGAACAACTTCTTGATGATTTGGGAGAAGCCCTAGATAAGTCTGCTAAAAGTAAGATCTTGACTTCATAACCAACTTAATGTTTCTTGACGAATATCGAGATTTTTCTCATGACTCCTCTTGGTAATCCATAACTCTTACCCCATATTATCAACGAGTTCTTTCTTCTACCCAAATTATCAGGCCTCTGCTCGGCATAAAAAGTGAAGACCGTGATTCCGGGGAACTAACAAAAAGATTCTCTGAAATGGAGCCTGCGGTAAACAAGCAAAAAAAGATAGAAAAGCTTAAGAATTTGAGGATAAATCAGGAAGGGGTTGAATTTTAGAACCGCTGGGTTCATGCGTGTGCTCATGAGTATGGCAACCTAAATGGTGACATAACCTTCGATTCCAAAACCCAGCCAGTGCGATCATAGAGGCTCCCGTCACATCAAGAACGATCTCTACCCCACCGCCTGATTCAATCAGGAGATGAGCAGTCATTAACACCACAAGTCCGCAAGCAGTTAAAAGAGCAGGACGGCTATCTCGATGTCTAGGATAGGTCGCCAACAATCCAAATCCAGCCAATAAGGCTATCACCCCCAAAAACATCCATTCAGTAGTATCGGCCCAAAAAGCTCCTATTATTCCATCAAGACCATCCCAGGAATGTGCAGCTATGACGGGAAGAGCAAGCAATGCTAAAGGCGTCACCGCACAGTGCACCGCACAAATCAGAGAAGCGATAGAGCCGGCTTTTGAAAGCCTCGGTCCAAGAGTTTTGATCATCTTATTGACATTGTGGACACAATCCCGTGAATTCCAAGGTATGATCATCCACGATAAATTGCGTCCGTTGTTCAATCAATTTTGTGACTTTTTTTAACGGGCATAACAACAAATCCTCGATCTGACCACAGATCTGGCAACGAATATGATGGTGATGTTCCCGCCCCTCTTTCAGTTCATATCTTGCAGAACCTTCCTGGTGAAGGTCCAATTGGAGAACCAAACCTAGCTCTTTCAGCACATGCACGGTTCGGTACACGGTCACTAAATCAATCGCCACGTTTTCCTGGTGCAATTGTTCAAAAATCTCCGTAGCACTTATTGGCTGACGAGTCCTTTGCAGTAAACCTAATACGGCTTGGCGAGTACGGGTCATGCGTCGACCTGTAGCTCGCAGATCTTTTTTGATGCTAGGTTCTAACTTCAACAAGAGATGTAAACCTGATTTAAACTGCTTATTGCAAGTTTATTGCAAATAACATATCGACAAAAGATTGTCAATTACGGTGAGAAAATCCGGGAAAGCCGACCCAAGACTTCTCTTCATCAAGAAGAATTCTTAATTCTTGATGTCAGATCCAACACAAATATAAAACATTTATGAATAGAGCTCGCAAGAACTGATTTGGATCCTGAAAATCCCGGAAGAAAGACCTGGAAGATCTATCAGGAGGGTACTTTACAAAAAGTCAAACTCACGCATTTCGACAAGGGAGAAGGGCATATACCAGTAGAAAAAGCTTTACTCCAGGAGCAAGTCAGCACGTCGGTTAAATTGATGGCATTGATGTTCGTCGTCGACTTCACAAAGAACCAAGGTATTCCCAAAGGAAACCACATCAAGACGTTTGCGGGAAATTCCTAAATTGGCCAGATACTCTTGGACAGCTTTTGCTCGTTTTACCCCGAGAATCATATTATAACTTTCTGTTCCACGTACATCCGTATGGCCCTCAATTACGAGTTCATAATTGGGGAAGCGGTTCATCCAACTAGCCGTGGCATCCAAACGATCTTGAACTTCTGAGGAAATCTCCCAGCTATCGAATGGAAAGTACACAGTGGGAAAAGGATCTACTGGGGGCTTTTCCTGAGATATTCCCGTCTTAGGGCCTTGAGGAATACTCATGCGTTGGGCAAGTGACGAGGAGCCTTCAATTTCCCCTGTCGAAAGAGAGCTCAAAGTGGCCGGAGGTGGCCCTGACGTCAAGACATCCGCAGACTGATGGGTCATTGAAAGCGACTCACATCCCCATGTTGCACACACCATAAGAATCCCAAGAAATCGTACAAACATATATCAACTCCCTTCTTTTTCCCATTTTTTCGGCAAAGCACCCCCAAGACTTAAGATTTTAAGAGGATAATCATTTTTTTAGTGGACTATTCGATCATATTTTCTAAACGTTTGAGGAGAACATACTGCACTACCACCTCCGTAGTATTTCAAAACCGTTTTCCCGAAATGACGGGGTATAAAATCAGATTTTTTTGAAACGAATTAAAGAAAAGAAGAGGAAGGTACAACTTCAGGAGGTATCTTCAAAAGGTGTGTAAATAGGAGAGAGGCGGTGTATCCTCTCGGGTGACGAAACCCACCGGGAAAATCCGGTTAACAAAAGGAGGCACCGCCATGAAGAAGCAGAGCACAACGCAGACTGGTGAATCAAGCCCAACCTGGGAGACCTTAGAGGTCTGGATTCGGGGTCATGTCCAACAATTTCAACACGTCTTGGAAGAGGAAGTGACGGAGTTGCTTGGCCGACAGAAATCTGTCCGGCGTATCGGCCTCGATGGGTCCTCTGGGTACCGGAATGGGTATGGCCAACCACGGCGGTTAACCTTGGGCTGCGGCACGAGCATGGTGCGGCGTCCACGGGTCCGCGAGTGCGAGGAACGCTTGATCAGTCGTGTACTCCCCTTCTTCAAGCGAAAAAGCACTGCTGTAGATCATCTCTTGCCCGAGTTATATCTGCACGGGCTGGTTCAGGGTGACTGTGATCTGGCTCTTGGTGGATTGTTCGGCGCAGACGCGCCGCTCTCGAGTTCCACCATCGCCCGACTCAAGACACACTGGCAGGCAGAATTCGTGAACTGGCAAAGCCGGTCGCTGGAGGACCTGGAGGTCGTCTATCTCTGGGTAGACGGCCTCTATGTGAAAGCGGGGTTAGAGAAAGACAAGGCAGCCCTCCTCGTGGTGTTGGCGGCGTTGAGCAATGGGCAAAAAGTCATCCTTGCTGTCGTGCCAGGCCACCGAGAATCCACCGCCAGCTGGAGTGCCGTGTTACGGGATCTGAAAGCTCGTGGGTTACGTACCCCCCGGTTGGTAATTGGCGATGGCCATCTGGGGATTTGGGCGGGCCTGCGCAATGTCTATCCGGATGTCGAGGAACAGCGCTGTTGGAATCACAAGAGCCTGAATGTGCTCGACAAACTTCCCAAGCGCGCACAACCGGAAGCCAAGACTCTCCTCTGTCAGATTCCCTATGCGCCAACGTGCCGGGAGGCAGAACGGCGAAAAGAGCAGTTTGTGCGGTGGTGTGAACAACAGGGGCACATGGAAGCCGCCACCTGTCTGGAGCGGGATTGGGACCGGCTCACGACCTTTTATCAATTTCCACAGCCGCATTGGCAACATCTGCGCACGACGAATCCAGTGGAGTCGCCGTTTGCCGCCGTCCGCTTACGCACGGATGCGGCCAAACGGTACAAGAAAGTGGCCAATGCCACCGCAGTAATTTGGAAACTGCTCATGGTCGCGGAACAGAGCTTTCGTCGAGTGAAACATCCGGAGTTGATGGCCGAAGTCTATCGCGGAGTGGAATTTGTGGATGGAAAACAATCGAAAACTGAGGTGGCCGCCTAACTCTGTTTACACACTATTTGACGGAACCTCACTTCAGTGGGCAGAGTCCTAAAAAATGGTAGGAACTTTTTACCTATGGGTGATGCAATAGGTCATCCTTGGATTGAGTCAATACAAAAACATGGTCTAGCACCGAAAGATTATCAAGCACATTGGAGCCTAACGCCTGAACAGATCCGATGACGATCATACCGATTAAACTTAGAAGTAAGGCATATTCCATCGCTGCCGTCCCATGCTCTTTACAAAAAAAATCACCCATTTTCGCAATCTCCTTCTGAAACTACGTTCTCACTATTGTAGGACTTTCTCCACCAAACCTTATATGCAAATGGTAAACCGAACATATTGAGCGCCCTATTTCCAGCAATTCCCCTTGCTTGCCTTAACTACCCTCGCCCACTTAGTCCTTATGAGGAAGACGTCAAACCAGCCGTCCGTTCCTCTTTTGACAAACCCCTCGACACTTTTAGAAATGGCACAGGTAAATCCACCAACATCTAAAGAAAATTTTCTTATAGTCAAATAAACAGCTACAGAAAGTGTCAAACAGCACGACGAATGTGTAATGTATGCCCCAAAGGGCCTAATAAAAAAAATTATAATTAGAGGAAAAGGATGAAAAAATGTGGTAGGGGAGGCATCAGAGCACTCTGAAATTCCAAGATAACCCCTATTCACTAGTAGCGAGCGTTCGGTATGCCTCAGCTCATGGAATAGGAAAGTTCCATTTGGGATTCACCCACTCGTTCCTAAAAGGGTATTTGCAACCCATATGAACAGGTTTCTCAAAAGCATTGAGGGCTAATGAATGCACCACCATCTGGTAGCGGATCAAAAGTATCCTCCTCACGGAACTATTTTCTGGGATTCTTCAGACTTGTGTTCCTAACATTCACGAGAGTGAAACCGGAAATTTTTGAGTTGAAAGTTATAACCTTTGATCATTCAAATTCTTTCGACCCCTTCATGCTCTTTCATTACGGAAATAAAAAACCACGAAAAGATCAAGATAAAAATCCGTCAAATAGGATTGGCAGGTGGGGAAATTTTATTTAAGAATTGAATTCCTTAGCTTAATGAGGGACGGAAGGAGTCAACGCAACTTGTAGCGCTTGCGCCATATCCTCCATTAAGACCGGCTTGGACAAATAGGCTCTGAGCCCCATCGATAAGGCTTTCTCTTTATTCATTGTGTAACTGAATCCTGAACACAAAATAACGGGAAAACCTGGCCGAATGCTCATTACTTGACGAGCCAGCAATTCTCCCGTCATGCCTGGCATGGTTTGATCCGTCACAAGTACATCAAATTGATGAGGATTCTCTTTAAATGCCTGCAACGCTTCAGGACCATTGGAAAATACGACAACTATGTAGCCCGCATTCTCCAACATATCCTTGGCCCATTTGGCAATAGACACCTCATCGTCCACAAACATCACTGTTCCCTTCCTAAAATAAGAAGAAGACTTTGACGGGATCTGCGGAACTTCGACAGGGAGAGAGGAACAAGGGAAATAAATGGTAAAGGTCGTACCCAGGCCTTTCTGACTATCAACCCGAATCACACCTCCATGACTCGTTACGACACCATGAATAACCGCCAACCCCATCCCTGTGCCTTCCCCAACATCCTTAGTGGTAAAAAACGGATCAAAAATTCGTTTCGTAACACTCGGTGACATCCCTTGCCCGGAATCAGCAACTTTCAGGCGGATATAAGGCCCCGCATGCAGCCCTTGAACAAGAGAAGCCGTCGTTTCATCAACGGCTACTTCATCTAATGTTACCGTCAACCTTCCGCCCATCGGCCGCATCGCATATTCCGCATTAGCTCCCAAATTCATGATTACTTGATGGATCTGAGTTGCATCAGCCAGAACCGGCGCAGAGCTTGGTTGGAGTTCGGCATGCAAGGAAATCGTAGACGGAAGAGAAGCACGAAGGAGGTTCAGGGCTTCCTGCACAATCGGCTGTAAATGCATCACTTTTCTTCCAGATTCATCTCGCCGGCTGAAAGTTAAGATTTGCCGAACGAGATTCTTGGCCCGATAACTTGCTCGTAAGACTTCTTGTAAACGGGGCAACACCGGACTGCCCACCCCAATTTGAGTCATGGCCAGTTCGGTATAGCCAATAATGGCCGATAAGATATTATTAAAATCATGTGCAATCCCACCGGCCAAGGTCCCTACTGCCTCCATTTTTTGGGCCTGACGACGCTGCTCTTCACTTTTTAGAAGAGCTTCTTCTGTCTGCCGTCGCTCGGTTAAATCGCGGAGAAACCCACTAACAATTATTTTCCCTTGTGATTGAATAGCCGTAATGGCCAATTCCAAAGGAAACTCATGGCCATCACGGTGTAATCCGGACAATTCAAACCGTTTATTTAAAATTGCATTGACCTCTGAAGTGAAAAAGTGTGGAATTCCCTGTGGATAGGCGTCCCGGTATTTCGGTGGGATGACCGTAGTTAGCACTTGTTGCCCAATGATTTCCTCCCTGGACCATCCAAACATGCGTTCCGCCTGTGAGTTCCACCCAATAACATAGCCATATTCATCTAGAGTGACCACGGCATCAAGGGCGGTGTCCAGAATGAGCCGTGTTCGTTCTTCACTTTCCCGTAGGGCCATCTCTGCCTCTTTTCGTTGCATAAACTGCCCAATCTGGCTTCCAACAGACACCATTTGGTGCAACAAGGCTTCATCCGGCTCCTGGATTTCCCCGCTAAAAAACTCCATTACTCCAAGAATTGTGTCACCGAGCCTGATAGGAAAGGCAAATGCCGCATGCAATCCTACCTGAGCGGCCATTGGTGCACGAGGAAAATTGGGGTCCTCGACCGCATCAGGAATCCAAATCGGATTACCCGTCTCCCAGATCCGTCCAGGCAGGCCAACTCCCTTCGCAAAGGACATACGTTGTGTCACAGTAACAAATTCAGAAAACCGTTCATGGGAAGTTCGCCACACTTCCACACAGAACAGGATTTTTGTCCCAGGCTTCACCTGCCAGAGTACCCCCACTTGCCATCCTAAACTATTACAGACCGCCTGGAGAATTTCTGGAGTGGCTTGCTGAATGGTCGTGCATTCGGCCAACACCCTGGCAATCGCATATTGTGCAGCTAAACGGCGTTCAGCAAGTTTTTGTTCTGTCTCATCCCGTAATAATGCGGTGAACAGACGCTGGTCCGCTCGCGGCGATTCGGTCAAGGCCAACGACAGAGGGAAAACTGTTCCATCTTTTTTTTGAGCCTTGAATTCCTTCAGCAAAGCACCAACATGTTTTACTCCCGATTGCCGATAGGACAAGACAAATAGATCCCATCCGTCTTGTTCCGAAAAATTAACCAGATTTCTAAACGGCCTGCCTATTACCTCTGAGGCTTGCCAGGAAAACATCGCTTCCGCTGCTTCATTAAATGTTTCGATCTTCCCATCCTCATTGAAGGTCACAATTCCCTCGCCCTCACTCGCTACGACAGCTGGCAGTTTTTGCCTGTCTTTAGGGGAGTGCTGCCTTCTGCCACTTTTACCTTGAGCCAGGATAAATCCGACCGCCATCATAATTCCTAGGTCCAGTAAACCAATGGCTCCTCCACCAAGAAAATAGAGAGATTGGATTTCCTGAATATTGATTTTTGCTATTACTCCTAGAGGAAGACCTGCTAGGGGTTGATAGGCCAGCAAAACACTCTTACCACGACTATCAGTCAAAATTTGCGTGCGGCTATCGACGGATATATCCAGTTGAAATTGAGAAGACCTCTGCCCTCCATTTTTATCCAGGCGAACTAGAAGCATCTCTCCTGTTTGCCCAAAGTGATGATGATCCCTCAGAGCATCAAATTCCTGTTGAATACGATTCTCGAAGACCTCTTGAGGCATTGCCCCTTCCGGCCAGTCTGGAGGTAAGTGCTTCATGGCTTCCAAGTAATGAACGTATATGTTAGTCAGATGAGTCAGTCGATCTTTTTCATCCTCAATGGATTCAAAGTAAAGCCCAATAAACACAAAAACGCTAAGGGTCAGGAGTAAAACTGTTCCCATTAGAACCATTTTTAAGATTCGTTGCTGCTCAGGAAGCATTAAGCACCGGAAATGGAACAGAAAAGAAAGGCAGGACGAGCAGTCGAACTACAGGAACTATGCGTGAAAGCACGAGGAAGAACGTCAAAGAGAATCAATGATCCCCTCCCTCAATCGAATGGGAGCCTCCAACCATCCATAAAGTCAGAGGAATATCCTATGCTTTTGCGCCAAAAATGTCTATCCAGAAATCCAACATGAGAGGATGGTTGCAGATGGAAGACAAAAGCCCCGCTCGGGATTCTACAACCCCATTGGAAAGTAAGACCTAAACATCTTGAGGAAACTGTTCTGCCACCCGTCCAGCACCTATGCGGGTCAGAAATGATTCACTGAGTACGAAAATGAATACGGAGGGAGATCTCACCATCGATAGGTTCCTCGCCATTCATTTGTGGCAAAAACGTCCACTGCTTGAGAGCCAGTAAAGAAGCTTGAGTGAGTTCCCTATGTGCGGCAGGTTGAAGAATAACCACGGTGACATCTGAATTTTTACTGACCAATATTCGAGCTTTGAGCCAATCGTCTAAGATCTGCCCATCTAAGGTAGATGGAATTGTCGGCCAGGGGGTTCGTTGTGGGACCGGTCCAAGTTGTTGATCTTTATTAAGCCGGAGCCCATGGACATGGACCGTGTCGAGGGTTTCCACCTGTACATCTTCTTCATGGTCAGATTGATGCGTCGCGAAATCTGATTCGGCCGGATAGGAGAGCGAGGGCCCACTTAATAGCCAGAGCACCTGCATGAAGAGACCAAAATTCCGGGAAACGCTCATAGAATTACCCACCAAAAAAGAATTGTCCACGAAAGAAAAATGAACGGGGCATATTGGCATGGGCCACACCAAGGCCAATACTGCCCTCCCCATCGTTTAGAAACACGTTTTGGTCCAAGAGATTGATGACATCAAACCCCAACAGGGCTTTATAGTTATCCCACAGAGGAAGAAGTTGTTCGATGGATAGATTATAGGTGGTGTAGGATGGACTATGGGTCGCGTTCGTTTTCCCCCCAGGATTTGATGAGCGGAGTCCAGACCCGAACAACATTTGCCCTGTGATCGTCGTATGGGCAAAGGGGCGGTACGTAAGCACAGCCGAACTGGTGACCAATTGCATATGATCACAATACACTCCGCTCTTGGAATTTATATCATTAATTTCGTTTTGCTCCAACAAAAAATAACCTGACTGCAGATTTTTTCCGCGACACTGCCCCCAAGCGACATTACCACGCCCGTAAAGGTTGTCTGACAACTTCGCATTAACGGACAGATCGATTCCCCGCTGCCAACCCCGCTTAAACGCAAAATAATTAAGAAGCGGGGCCGTTCCGAATTGTCCGGCATCTGATAGATTTTTATTTAATTTATAATATCCGGTTAATTCTATTGACAATGAATCCCCCAAGGCATGGGCGGAGCCGACCTCGAAATAATGGGCTCGCTCCGGTTCCACTGTTCGATTAGTCAAATTTTCTGGTTGGGCCGTAGTGCCAATGGTATTCAGTTGAAGAAATGGAACAGCTTCAAGATTCGGAGGAGTAAATAATCTTCCATAAAAGGCATGAAAGACATGATTGGGAGTCATGGCATAAGTGGCGCCTACCCGTGGACTCACTTGTCCATCATTGGTCAACGCCTGGATTTGATCGAAGCGAACACCAAGATTAAAGGTCCATTGAGCCCAGGGGGTCCATTGGTCTTGAATCCAGAATTCCTCGCGCCATCCAATGGTGCGGTTATCGGCATTGCGGGAAATGACTCCCCCTACTGGATCGCCTGCTCCATCCCTCAAAAAAGCCGACAACCGGGTTTTATTCACCGCCTGGGTCCTTTGAATCTGGAATCCCGTTTTAATTAAATGATCGGGATTTAATCGATGACTGTAATCAAACCGTATCCCACCAACATAGGACCACCGATCCTGATCGCTTACCGAAAAAGGCTCTTCAGTATCTTGTGTATAGGATAAGGCATTGAAGGGGTCGGTCGTGAACGTGGCTCGGGAATGCTGAAAAAACCCTGACAGGCTGAGAAACTGATCCTGGCTCCAATCATGCCGCCAAACCAGATGTGAATACTGATTGTTCTCCTTTTGGTATTCATCTATATTTTGAGAAGTCACCGGTTCAAACCCCGGATCAGTCCCCTGGATAAGCCCGACAATAGTAGGATTTGCGGCCAGCCCCGGTTGAGTTGGAATTTGAAATTTGGCAATGGAGTTAAGGAATAACCACGACATGCTATTCTGGTTATCCATCTGCCAGTCCCCGCGCAACATGGTTTGGTTTTGATTGCTTTGATCATGGAAAATAGTTTTCCCTAAGGTGGGAGGGTTAATCCCTCGGTTCGTGGACGTAAAGCTATTTTGCAAATAGTAGCGAAAGCTTGAGCCAACCGTACCTCCATACTCAAAAGCCGGATTAATGGTTTCATTCGACCCTCCAAAATATTGCACCGAGCCAAAACCTGGCTTTGTCCCGCTTTTAGTGATCACGTCAATAACGGCTGCGGTTTTATTCCCGAATTGTGCTTCTGGTCCACCCAGAATAATGTCTGCGCGCTCCCACGTCCGTGGAGAGATGACATCCGTAAACACCGAAGAGACGGTATCGGGAATCGGAACACCATCCACCCGGAATTGGTAATTGGCGTGATCCTGACGAATGTGTACTTGCTTCAGCCCCCCGTCCACCGCACTCGGAAGGGTTAACAGCAGATCATTTAGAGCAATATTATTCCCTCGTGGTAACTCCTCGATATCTTTGCGACTAATAGAATAGGATTCTCCGGAGAGCCGATGCTGAATGGGAGGCAAAGAAGCCACAACCTCAAGAGTAAGCTCTTGTCGATGTGCCAAGGTTAACTTGACCTCCAGAAATGGATCGTTTTCAATCTTAAGAATCGTTGATTCGCTCGATAAGTCTGACTGAGTTGCTCGAATAGAATAAATCCCAGACTCAGGAGGAGCTAAAATAAACTCACCCCCTTCGTTCGTCAATTGAGTCTCAATGAGGGTGCCTTCTTGATCCCGCAATTCTACTGTTGCCTGAGGGACTCGGCGAAGATCCTCATATTGCACTAAACCGGTTACAATCCAGATTGATTCGTTTTTGCCTTTGTCCTTAGCCTGAACGAAGCTAACACCTACAAACGTCCCCAATCCGAAGATCCAGAGAAAAAGGCCACACCATATCACCCATTTATCATTTCCAAACAACATCCAGAAACCTCCAGCAACTAACAATCAATTAGCCACATGTCTCCCCTTGCGTCATTCACAATGCCCTTCCGCGTTGGAAGGCTGTGCAAAGATGTCTTGAGGGTGAGAGACAGCTGTAAAAAAGAAAGTTAAGAGAAAGGGGAAGCTGGAGGACCGCGAGGGTTACCGAGGGAAAGGGTCAGAGACGCATACGTCTCTTTTCCATCAAAGAAAAGGAAACCGGCAACAACAGACCAATGAGATAAACCTGAGACATCCCAAACTAGGGAATGGGAAGTATGGTGCTGTACCCATTGGCACAAATCATCATCAGAATGTTGATGCCCATCATAATCCACCTCAGCAAAGACATGATGGATTTCCAGGGCCTGCACAAACGGTATTGAGCTCAACAATACCAAAGCAAGGGCTAGAGCCAAGCTGATATTAAATCGAGAGATGAGAGATGGCGGTTTTCGGATCATGAGGATTTTTTGCCAACAATGGGCTTGCGCCCGAAAATACCAAAGGCCTTTAAGCGTGTCAACAATAATTGCAACTAAATTGCAATAAAGGTTTTCGGACAATACAACAACTACACCATTGTCTTGCATCGATTCGCTTTAATCAAAATCCTGTCAACGCTAATAAAATTAATTAAATTCCCGGATCACCCCACCCGGAAAAACCCAATTTCATTGTCAATGCTCAAATCGGCCTTCAAGGCTTGTTGGGTCCCAACCGAAAAGCCTACTGAGGCCCATCCTAAGGATCTAATCATTAAAATCTGCTTCTTGATCGAGGAATTTACGCATTGGGGACTGCCAACAGACTTTTTATCAGCATTATGGTAATAGCCATCGGTACAGTGGTGGGTGGGCAGGCTATTCTCAGTCGATTATCTTTAGACCAAACTCTTCTCCCCACTCGCTCGCATACTCCCAAATCAGTCCAAGTGGCTGCTGGAAGCGAGGATTCGGTGATTGCCCTTGAACATTTGGGAGGTGTTTGGGTGGCCCGCGTGGAGTTGAATGACTTCCATGAAGCCAGACTCATAGTTGATACGGGGGCCACATTTACAACCATTTCAGAAGATTTAGCATTTGATGCGGGAATTCGGTCAGATACGGCCCATTCGCCGGTTAACCTTCTTACTGTCGGGGGAAAGGTTCAAGCCAAACTAGGCGTCGCGCGAAGAATTCGTGTGGGAAATATAGGCAGAGATGATGTCCAGGTGGTCATCTATACGATACCGAACCTCCCAGACGGGATCGATGGCTTACTCGGACTCAGTTTTTTTGATCGTTTTCTTGTTCGCCTGGACCATTCCAACAAACAACTACACCTCTCGCCAAGGACTTAGGCTTCAGAGTCCCTTATCGCTCTACCTTCTTTGGTTATTAATCTTGAACTAGGTTCAATCCCCCATCACTTGACTGGGAGTTTGGGGATAGGGCATAAACTTTCCTCCGATCCCTACTAACATTACAAGAAAAAGCTCCCATCCTCAGGATACAGAGAATCAGTCCTTGACAGTCCTCGAAGGCAGTATGGTAATACTACCTTTCCCCTAACCAGACAGGACTTAACCCATGCGATTTTTCATTTATGCGGACAATTTAAATCCCACACAGCTCAAGCGACGTGCTCCTGAAGCACAATTTTTATTTATGGCATACGTGCCAGACCACACCATCAAATTCGGTCGGTGGTCAAACCAGTGGCGTTGTGGATTAGCCACCATTGCCCCTTCTGCTGGCGAACGAGTGTGGGGAGGGGTTTTTGAACTCACTCAGGAGGATGTCCAAGAAATGGACAAGTTTGAGGGCGATCTTCCAGAAGGAGCATTTCGTCATGTTGAGGTCCATGTGTTCACACAGGAAGGAGAAAAAGAGTTCGTAAGCACGCACGTCGCCCAAAGCATTGGAAAGTTTAAAGCCAAAGATCATTATCTAGATTGGATTCTTGCGGGAGTTAAGCATTGGAAGTTACCGGATGAATGCGTGGACATGTGGAATCTGTTTCGCTCTCAATGAGTTTTTCGTTCATTCTTTCTATTAAATTTTTCTCTTTTATCTATTCGTTAAGAAGGAGTATCTATGCCAAAACCGAAGTATCATATTCTGGTATGCACGAATTCCCGTCCTCCTGGACATCCCAAGCCTTCTTGTGGAGCTGCGGGCGCTCAAAATTTATTAATGGCACTTAATATGGGCTTGATTGAACGCGGCGTTCAACCCGGGGAGGTATTGGTCAGCGGGACAACTTGCCTCGGGCCCTGCGAAAGTGGCCCTAACGTTGTCGTCTATCCAACGGGAACCTGGTACTCTCAAGTCAAAGATTCCGATGTGGCGGTTATCCTGGATGAGCACATCAAAAAAGGATCGCCTCCTGCCCAGCTCAAACCGGATTCCGTTTGGTCTTAATTGCCGGCTTTTGCCTGTATAGGTTAAGCATGGATGAACATCAACATCATGCAGGGCATGGATCACATACCGACGATTCTCAACCGTCTCATCTCACACACAAAGCACGGAAGGCATCCTCTTTAGTCTGCATGGTGCTCACATGTAGTGATACCCGAACGCCAGATACCGATACCAGTGGAAAGCTAATCTGCCATCTTTTAAAAGAGCAGGGACACTCTATTTCCGAGTACCGAATCATTAAAGATGAACCGGCCGATATCAAAGGGCTCCTCCTCCAAGCCAGGGGTCAGGAGGCCCTTCAGGTCATCATAATCAATGGCGGAACAGGTATTTCCAGGCGAGACTCCACATTTGAAGCCGTCGATGATTTATTGGAAAAACGGCTTAATGGATTTGGAGAGCTTTTTCGGTATTTGAGCTATCAGGATATTGGATCGTCCGCCATGTTGAGTCGGGCCACCGCGGGCACCTACGGGCAACTGGTGGTTTTTTCTATTCCCGGTTCTCAGGGGGCTGTTCGCCTCGCTATGGAGAAACTTATTCTCCCTGAAATGGGGCACATAGCTGGAGAACTCACCAAATAGGCACCTTCAGAAAAGTTATCCTTCATTTCCATTCAGAACCGTCCATGAAGAACACAGATCAGGCGAGGCCAGAATTTATAGGCTAGTAGACCATCTTTCCTTCCGCCACCATCACCACCTGGCCTCCCACTTTAATTTCTTTGATCACATCATCATCAGAAAAAATCTGCACCAAAATACGGGACGGCCGATCAATTTCATATCCTTGCTCCATAACCACTTCAGTGGTCGGACCAACTTCTACGACTCCATTTTTAACTAAATAGGCACCTAGGGCGCCACTTGCGCTGCCTGTTGCAGGGTCCTCCGAAATGCCGATGGGATCGGCAAACATTCTCGTGTGAACAGTGGCGCTTTCCTCCACTGTCATCGTTGTAAAAATCATAATTCCATTGGCCCCAAAGCGAGCACAAATCTCTAAAACTTCAGAATGATCAACCTCCATGGATTTTGCGGCTGTCAGACTTCGAATGGGTACAATGAGTACCGGTAATCCTGTCGATACCAATTCAACAGGGAAAAGGGTATCGGCAATGAGCGATCTGTGAATTCCCAAAGCCTTGGCAATATCATAAATGGCCTCCGCCTGTGTGATGACATCTATAAATTGCGGAGAGGGTTGCGACATAATGACCTGTTCAATTTGTCCCTTCAGAACAATAAGGTCAAGCGCATATAAGCCCAGGGTACATTCATAAAAAACTTTCGTCACGGGCTCCTGCAAGGCAAGATGCTTTAGTGTCCCAAGAACATAAAATGTCCCCAAAATCGGATGACCCGCAAACGGAATTTCTTGGAGCGGGGTAAAGATCCTCACCTTGGCGGCAGCCTTGGGATCGGTAGGTGGAAGGATAAACACCGTTTCAGACAAATTCATTTCACGCGCAATTTGTTGAAACTCCCGCTCGCTAAGCTCTCCTGCGGACGGAAACACTGCCAATGGATTACCGCCAAAAGGCTCACTGGTAAACACATCAACCTGATAAAATTGAAGCCAGTTTTTAGAAGAATCCATAATCAACTTGAAAACATTTCAGGTGGGATTCATGACATGTTAGGCGAATCTCAAAACAACAAACTATACAGGGCATGACAGCATAAGAGGATATAAGGAAATTTTACTGACCTCCCGTAACCATGCATTCCTCATAAGCTCTTTGCCAGCCGGGAACTCCTCTCCCTCCCATTCTCCCATCAGTTATCTTTTCACACATTAACGAATCGTTTGCTTTCTTTTGTTGACTGAATGTCTCCTGGCTTTCCAAATTCCCGGAACACCCCACAGCCCCCACTAGCAATAAAAAAAAGAATACTTCTCTTTCCCTTTTCACCAGCAATACCTCCAAAATCTTGATTGGTTCGGTAGGTCTGGACCACCTACCTCCCATCTACTTTTTTAGAAAATATTCCGACAATTTACGCTAATAACGGGATTGCTTCATAAGAACGAGCCAAGGGATTTCGCACATAGTCCTGCACATAGTTTTGTAGTGATCCATTTCGATACAATCGATTATTGGCAAACTTCGTGCTAATTTTTGGCAAAACCCTGACCTTCACTCCGGTCTTACTTACAAAATCGTCAACATGAACCCCGGCAATATCGCGATTCGGACCTCTTCCGGACTCCACAATACATTGGGGGACATAAATATATTTCTCTGTTGTCAGCCGTTTGGCAATGTCATTTAACGTCAACAAAACCGTACAATCAGAATCCCCTCCAAGAGTGGCATTGGGAACATGGAGAAACTTTGCTCGATTTCTCCTGAACATAGACAATATCCGGAATACACTGCCCGCCATAACGACCGAATCCCGTTTTTCTAATTCCAAAGAGTCAAATAGACTGAGAATTCGCTTTCGGTTCAAAAAAGCCGTCACATAGGCTTCAGTATGAATGGTCGTAAAATTTGGAAGGCCCGCATCGTATATCTTTTCCGCCTCAACAGCAAGATATTTTCGACCTTGCCTCATCATACGACTTGCTGCCTCTTGAATTCCGCCCACCGGCGTCAAACATCCCATCCACAATACACATCGAGGATTAATTCGGGAAATCGTTTTCGCATCTGCAGACATGGTGTTTTCATCAAAAGCATAAAAATTTGCAGAAGAAACTGCAGGACCATCCAAAATCTTCATCAGATGCTTAACCGATGGAGCATGCGGCATCAGTTTTTGTCGATACGCCCCAAGTGTAATGACGGATAACTCAAAATTTATTCTTCCCGGATATTGCTCCACCAACCGATGAATCTTGGGAACATGGACAAAACCAACCGTGAAAAATTGAATGCTTTTATCAGTAAATTTCAAAAAATCTTCGATCCACTCCATGGCTTTCGGATGAAGAAACAAATCAGTCCATTCCATGTATTCATTACCACCCAGGCACCAGAACTGAAGAGGATCTGTTGGCTTAGAGTTAATATAATTCAACATAAACCGCCAGTCTTCCTGGGAGGTTTTGGGTGGGGCCAGTGTCTCTCGGTAGGAATGGTCTAATTCATAGCAAAATGCACATTTGACCGGACATTGTTTCCCTAAGCTCAACGGAATTTTCCCTGCATCCATTTCCCGCTTCAACACATCGCGGTAATCCTGACCGGCAAATAACTTTGGAGCTTCTAATATGGGGAGTTCACGCAGCATCGTCAAAAATTTCTAAGAAAAGTCCGCCTGTGGTTAAATCTGAAATCCAATTGACAGTTTGACTGCTCTTTTGAAACACTTGAGCATATCAATCAGGCTGCTGAGCACCATAAAACCTTAAAATTTTCATGATTTCCTCAAGCAACCCGAATCCGATGACCATCGAACAGGCACTGCTGATTCTAGACCTAACGGAGCCATTTTCGCCTGATGCCCTTCAGAAACAATATGAAGAGGCCAGGCGAATCTGGTATCCGTCACGTTACGCAGGCCTCACCAATAATCCTGCGAAGTATATGGAAATGTACAAAAAGGGAGAGGCCAAAACTAAAGAAATTCATGCAGCCTATCAAATTCTATCTAATCATCTGCTGAATAGCTGTCCCTCTGAACAACAGGATGATCACGGAGCAGCATGACTGACCACACGGGACATTCCTGTCTCCCCTTTTGAATTTTTCTCGGAAGGCGCATTAGACACAGGCCAGGTGATAAGACCTTGAACCCCATCAGTTCGTGGTTCATCCTGCCCGGCTTTCATTGCATAGATCTGAGGCAGGTAATTCGTACCGAATTTAGAAATATAGAGGAATACATGTTCACGAGCATTAACTCTAACAGCCCAGGGCTCAAAATCCTTCTGATAAAACTCCTCTGCTAATTGCATCGCCTCCAGACAAGTAATCCCACCTGGTTCTTTCAGCGTGTAATAGTAATCGAGAGGCATATCATACTCTTCCTGTTTATGAATGGTGATACCAAACTTATCAGGATTCCGAACCATGGGTGTATGTCGGTAGGCCACAAAATAAAACAATTCCACCGAATGAATATACCGTTTATTTTCCAGAAGAAATTCCCGTGTCTCCTCGGCTTCATTTCGTGTTTCGCCGGGAAAACCATAGAAAGCCATCACATGATTCCAGATGCCGGCTTTGGCGGCTTCTCGTAGGTTATTTTCAATCACTGCCTTTTTCGCATGCTTATCCATAAGCTCCAGTACACGCTCGTTTGCCGATTCCATACCATAATACAGCGTGCAACAGCCGGCTCGAACCGCTTGCTTCCATATTTCTGGATCCTGCAATGATTCTTCAAACCGGATTAAGGTCGTCCATTTTATCCCCACCTGTTCCTCAATCAACAATTGCGAAACTTTTTTTAATAACGCGGGAGGATAGGATTCATCGGAAAACAAGAAGTGCTCTGCCTGGTATTTCTCCTTTAAGGCTTTGATCTCTCGGACCACATCGTGCGCGGGCTTTCCACGGTACTGATCGAAATATCCCTGCCCATGATCACAAAAGGTGCATCGTCCCCAATAACACCCTCGAGTGGCCAAGTAGGGTAAAATTCGGACCGGGACAAAATAGGCATCCAACGGTAATCCCTCAAAATCCGGAAGAGGCAAGGCCGTCGTCTTTTCGGTATATATTTCATCATTTACACGGACCTCCCCTTCTTGATTCCACATCAAGTTAGGGACCTTGACCCAATCTCGTTCACCCGCCAGCGCTTCCAGCAACCAAACCAACGCATGTTCTCCTTCATACAAAATGGCCGAATCAAAGACATGCGTGAAAAATTCCTTCCGTTTTGGGAGATCATCTTTTAACCGGGTAATCACGTTGCCACCCACAGTCACATGAATGTCGGGAAATTCCTCCTTAATCATTTTACAAAAGGTCATACCCGCCAGGAGTTGCATTTGGGTCCCGACGGAAACTCCTATCACTTCCGGTTGCTCTTTCTGGATAGCAGGAAGCACTAACTGACGGCACACATCCCGATACACGTTAACAAGATCGTCATCCAGGCATGCCAACACTTCACTCGAAACTCCCGAGCGATACCCCAGATTACTTTCCATGGGATAGAATACGAGGGAAGCAGGGAAATAGGCGGCAGAAATAAATTGCATAACGTCCCGGAATGTTTGCAAGGCCCATTCCAGTTTTCCTGCATCATAAAATGACTCGCCTCGCACAATGGCTTTGGCTTCTATTGCTCGTTCAGCCAATTCCATCACATCTATAGCATCTTGCAATGCCAAACAAGCCAGTCGGTCTCGTTCGAAATCAGTCAATTCATTGCAGGCTTTTCGTTCGTTCAAACCTCGCCGTTGCTGATCCATTCGAAGCTTTACCCAGATTAAAAAAGTATCACTGAAAAACCAGTCGTACATTTCAATGTTGACATCCTTCTGTACCACCTCATGGCCATAGGAGCGGAGGACGGCAGTCAGGCTGGGTAAAGCAAGGTATGGAGCGGTAGGAACCCATTCCGGAGGAAAGAGCAGCATTGTTTTAAACGTCCGTCTGGATTTATCGGTCGAACCACCACGCTCGATTTCAATTAAGGAATCAGTCATAAGGTCAACGCTCCTGACATTAGACAGAGGCTAATTTTGTTGAGGGATCGTGCGAGTCGAGCCGAAATTGCAGCGAAGGCAACTTATTGGTCCCGAAATGGGCCACGTATAAAAACACATACTCCCGCACGAAAATTTTCAAATCCCACCCAGCATAATGATTTTGCTCAAATTCCTCGAATACCCGTTCGGCATCCTCAATACTCAATCCTTCCTTCACGGTAAAATAGTAATCCAAAGCCAGATCCCATTCCGGATTTTTATAATAGGTGATGCCGAATTTTTCAGGATTCTTCGCGACGGGAGTATGTTTGCTCAAATCAAATGTCCCAAATCCAATCGAATGGACGTGTTCTCGATTATCTTCTAAAAATTGAATAGAGAATTTGGCCTCTTGGTAGGTTTCCCCAGGGAATCCAAAAAAACCCATGACATGGTTCCAAACCCCGTGTTTAGAGGATAACTCCAAGCTTCGCTGGATCACCTCCGTGGTGGTCGCCTTATCCATGAGTTGAAGCACGCGCTCACTTCCGGATTCGTAGCCCATATGGAGAAATTTACATCCCGACGTCCTGGCATCCGCCCAAACCTGGTCCTCAAGAAGACTCTTTTCAAAACGGATATGTGTAGTCCAGGCAATATCCAAATTCGATTCAATTAATTTTTTGGTGAGCTTCCGAAATAGAGCAGGTGGATATGACTCATCTGTAAAATGAAAATGTCGGGCCTGATACTTATTTTTCAAATAGGTGAGTTCTTCAATAATCTGCCAATCCCTTTTGGTCCGATACCCTGCTGTATAGCCCTCACCATGATCACAGAACTCACACCGCCCCCAGTAACATCCGCGAGTGGCTAAATAGGGAAGAATCGGCTCGGGTACAAAGTATTTCTCCAGTGGCAATCCGTCGAAATCTGGAGGAGGTAGTTCGCCCATATTTTCGGCGTAGGATTCGGAATTTACATGAATCCCAGCTGCATCTCTGAACAGTAAATTAGGAACATGGGATAAATCCCCATCCGAGACTATGGCTTCCACTAATCGCAATAAAGCCGTCTCCCCTTCATAGACAATCGCGCTATCAAATAATGCGAAGAGCTTTGGGATATCAGGAAGCACTTCTCTCAGGCGGGTGACAGTATTACCTCCGATGGTCACATGAATATCGGGAAATTGCTCCTTAATAAGTGCACAAAATGTCATAGAGGAAAACAATTGCTGCCGAAGAACAATTGAAATCCCAATGACATCAGGCTTTTCGGCCAGAATCGCCGGCTTCAGAATTTCCTCAAAGACATCCCGATAAATATTAACTTGAGTATCTTCCACGGCCTCAAGCACTTCTGACGACATAAACAGTTTGTAGGATAAATCGGTTTCCATCGGAGGCATACAGATCCTTGCCGGGGCATACACCAAGGATATCGTGGCCGTCACTTCCCTGAATGTGTTCATCACCCATTCCAGCTTGTCACTTTCATAAAACTCCCGGCTTCGAACAATTTCCTTGGCTTTCTCGGCTCTTTCAGCTAAATCACTGATGTAGCCTCGGGTACAATTGCAGAGAGCTAACTGAAGGTCCACTTCCTCATCCGTTAATTCACGACTCCTCCTAATTTTTTTGAGACGATCAAGTTGCTGGGGAACTTTTTTAAGAATGCGCCGAAGGAAGTCCCGGCTAAAATACCAGTCGTACATTTCGAGATTGACATCTTTTTGGATGACGTCATGGCCGGCTGATCGAAGAAAAGCCGTTAAGGTCGGAAGGCTTAGATAGGGTTCTGAGGGGTACCAGTCTGGTGGAAAGACCAACAGAATCTTGGCCTTACTGATTGAATCTTTGGAATCAGTGGTTTTTGGAAATTGAATCTTAGAGGGGCGAATCAACCCGCCTTTATCATAATTTATCCTCATTTTAACACCTTAGGTAAAATTATTTATTCGCGTTTAATTCACTCAAACCAATATCATGAATAACGTAATTCATTCCTATTTCTTATCATAAAGTAACCCATTGATTTTTATTAGTTTTTTTCATTAGATAGATTCCCCATTCTAAGTCCTTGAAAAAACCATGGTCAAGGCCAATCGCACATTCAACCAGTATTAAAAAATTTATATTTGACCCAATAATACCTTCATATTAAAATCACTCATCTGCCCTTGGAATTCCTTCCTTGTCTGGTAGCCGACTCTTCATCAACATTTTAAAAATTTCTTAGGTCTACTAAGAAATAACTGTGAGGAAATAACCATGCCTAAATGTCGCAACTGGATGTCGTATCTAATGGATTCACTAGTCAATTCTGGCACCATGCCCTCATGGGAAGCCCTCCAATATCTCGTAACGAACCTGCTAGGTGAGGCTCCAAACCCACACCTCCATCAGAGCAAATCGCCTTATGAAACGACACAACAACTCCTCCATCGTATTTATGGACCAATCGTTGAAGCCGCCTCCCGCACAGTTGAACTTCCTACCCAGGCCATGATTCACATGTTTACGGATATCAGTCTCATTGGGAAATCGGCCGTCTTGGTGGTGTATTTTCCAGGACAAAACGCTCCTCACCAATTGTTGCTATTGGACTCGGTTCCTGCCTGGGACTTGGTTTTTGAAAATTCTTCTGCGTTTGATATTTGGGCTGAAGAACGATATCAATGGATCGTGAAAGCCCTTCAGAGCATTAGTCACCCCATCGAATCTTCTATACTTGAATGTCCCGACAACCTCCAACCGATCCTGGTCTAATCTAAGCAGGCGTGTCAGGACCTAGAAATTGAGCGAAGCTGGCAGAGTTCCACCCCTATTGCGACGATGAGAAAGCCTTGGCTACAACGTTGTTAGCCTTGGACAATTATTTTCATGGGTTTCATTGAAAGTACGCTGGCCTAAGGAACAAAGAAAGAAAGTCTCACATAGATGGGATTCATAACCGGCCATTCTAGTCGGAAAAGCCCTTTCCTTTGTTAGACTTGACAGTCCACCTGACGAGGCGTTATCCATGAAAACAGTACGATACAACATGAGGTACCTATGCCAATCAATGTGTTACTCAAAAACTCCCCGAGAGGTCGGGGTCCAGAACCAAGCCAGGCACTCTTAAAAGAAGTTCAGGAATTACCAGAAGGTGAAGAGCGAACAATAGAAGCTGATTTGGCAGCTCAAGAAATTCAGGCCTTATGGGAATCCCAAGAAATTGGGATCAGCCGTTGGTCGGGTGAAAGTGGCCAGCGATATTCTGATCCGGATTAGCACTCGTGGATGTCGGACCAACTTCATAACAGTCCTCCTGCCTTTCTCCCAAAGATTTCATAGACCAATCCCGCCACTCTCAAAAATTGAAACTCAAAATTCACCATACCCTCTAAGTAGGGTCATAGGACAAGTTCGGGGAAAGCCAGCGTTCCACTACCGAGACATCCATCCCTTTCCGCTTGGCATAATCTCGGATTTGATCCTGCTGCACTTTTCCCACGGAAAAGTATTTGGCTTGGGGATGCGCAAAATAGAAACCACTGACTGACGCAGCCGGATACATGGCAAAGGATTCGGTAAGCCGAATACCTACGGTTTTTTCAACCTGCAACAATTCAAATAAGTGCTGTTTCTCAGTATGGTCCGGACAGGCCGGATACCCCGGTGCGGGACGAATCCCGCGGTATTTTTCTAGTATGAGTTCCTCGTTGGTCAATTGCTCATCTTGGCCAAATCCCCATTCCTGCCGTACTTCACGGTGGAGCCATTCGGCAAAAGCCTCGGCTAGTCGATCGGCCAGGGCCTTAGCCATAATAGCGTTATAGTCATCATGATCCTGTTCAAACCGCTGACAGAGGGCTTCTATCCCCAGGCCGGCCGTGACCGCAAAGCCACCAATATAGTCCGCCTTTCCGCTGGACTGCGGAGCCACGAAATCAGCCAATGCATAATAAAAGTCCCCTTGAGGCTTTTCTATTTGCTGGCGCAAAGTGTGAAAGACTGACACACCTTCCGAACGCGTCTCATCTTTGTAGATGATAATGTCATCGCCCTGACTATTGGCTGGAAAGAATCCATAGACACCTTTGGCCGCAAGTAATTTTCGATCAAGAATTTCTTGCAAGAGCTTTTGAGCATCATCAAAAAGTTCTTTGGCTTTTGGCCCCACCACGGAATCTTCAAAAATTTTCGGAAATTTCCCGCGCAATTGCCATGCGTGGAAAAAAGGTGACCAGTCAATTATGGGAACAAGCGTCTCCAGTGACACATCCTCAAGAACTTTGCAACCAAGGATCCTGGGTTTGGCAATGGATGCCGTCTCCCAATGAATATCGAAAGGCCGCTTTCTTGCCTCCTCCAATGATACAAATTTTTTAGCCGTTGTCTTAGATAGATAGGCTTCCCGCGTTTTCTGTTGTTTCGCCTGCACATCCTGAATAAACGCATTCTTTTCATCCGGGCTCATTAACTTGCGTACGACATTAACGGCTAAGGAGGCATCTAAAACATGTACGACTGGGCTGGTATACCCAGGCGCAATCTTCACCGCGGTATGGGCCTTACTCGTGGTGGCTCCCCCAATTAGCAGAGGAATGGAAAAGCCTTCTCGAGTCATTTCTCGTGCATTATGAACCATCTCATCCAAAGAAGGAGTAATCAGTCCGCTCAGGCCAATCAGGTCCACTTTTTCTTGGCGAGCAGTCTGCAAGATTTTGTCACAGGAAACCATCACACCTAGGTCCAGAACTTCATAGTTATTGCAGGCCAGCACGACACCGACGATATTTTTTCCAATGTCATGCACGTCGCCCTTCACTGTCGCGAGCAGGATCTTACCCTGGTTTCGACTCTCCCCTTCAACTTTTTCGGCATCCATAAACGGCAACAAATACGCTACAGCTTTTTTCATGACTCGCGCGCTTTTGACCACCTGAGGCAAAAACATTTTCCCCGCCCCAAACAGCTCCCCGATCACATTCATCCCATCCATTAGAGGCCCTTCAATGACATCCAGAGGCTTATGGTATTTCTGACGGGCTTCCTCCACATCAGCATCAATGAACTCAACAAGCCCTTTCACCAACGCGTGCGACAGACGTTCTTCTACCGTGCCCTGACGCCACGCATCATCAATCAGAGTTGCTTTGCCCTGTTGTTTGACCGTCTCCGCAAAGGCAACCAGTTCTTCAGTAGCTTCCGGCCGACGATTCAACAGGACATCTTCTACTAAATTGAGGAGATCTTTGGGAATTTCTTCATAAACTCCCAATTGACCGGCATTCACAATTCCCATGTCCATCCCCGCCTTGATGGCATGGTAGAGAAACGCGGAATGGATGGCCTCCCGCACCGTATTATTTCCCCGGAAGGAAAAGGAAATATTGCTGACTCCACCACTAACTTTGCAAAAAGGTAACGTGGCTTTGATTTGCCTTGTGGCCTCAATGTAATTCACGGCATAGGCATTATGTTCCTCCATGCCCGTTGCGACCGTCAAAATGTTGGGGTCAAAAATAATGTCCTCTGGCGGAAAGTTCAGCTTCTCCGTCAGAAGACGATAGGCCCTCGTGCAGATCTCCACTTTTCGGTCTAGCGTATCTGCTTGACCTGCTTCGTCGAATGCCATAACCACAACGGCAGCTCCATAACGCCGAATCTTCCTCCCCTGCTCCAGGAATTGGTCCTCGCCTTCCTTGAGACTAATGGAATTGACGACACCCTTGCCTTGAATACACTTAAGTCCCGCCTCGATGACCGACCACTTTGAGCTATCAATCATAATGGGAACACGAGCAATATCCGGCTCGGATCCGATCAGATTTAAAAATTCCACCATGGCTTTTTGGGAATCCAAGAGCCCTTCATCCATATTCACATCAATGATTTGCGCACCGCCTTCGACTTGCTGGCGCGCCACGGCCAAGGCTTCTTCCAGTTTCCCGTTGAGAATCAATTTGGCAAATTTCGGTGAACCCGTCACATTGGTCCGTTCACCAATATTGACAAAATTTCCTTCTGGTCGAATCGTTAATGATTCAAGTCCGCTTAATCGGGTAAGACGCGGAACATGTGTTTTTTTGTGCGGAGCATAATCTTTGACCCCTTCCGCAATTGCTCGTATATGCTCAGGCGTACTTCCGCAGCACCCACCCACAATATTGACCCAGCCTTGGCTGGCAAAATCGCGAAGATCTCCACCCATTCGCTCTGGCGTCTCATCGAACCCGCCAAAAGCATTAGGTAATCCCGCATTGGGATAACAACTGATGTAGACAGGAGCCACCTTGGAAAGTTCTTCAATATAGGGGCGCATCTGCTTGGCGCCTAACGCGCAATTAATCCCCACACTCAAAAGATTGGCGTGAGAAATGGAATTCCAAAACGCTTCGATCTGTTGCCCTGATAACGTCCGGCCACTGAGATCTGTAATCGTAACCGACGCCATGATAGGGAATTGGCGTTGCACATCTTCGCTGTACTGGGCAATAGCATAAAAAGCGGCCTTCGCATTCAACGTATCAAAAATGGTTTCGACCAGAAGAAGATCGACGCCACCTTCTATTAATCCCCGAACCTGATCATAATACGCTGCTGCCAAGTCATCGAAAGTGACCCCTCTAAATGCCGGATTATTCACATCAGGCGACATCGATGCAGTTCGATTGGTGGGACCTAAGGCCCCGGCGACCCAACACGTACGATCAGGGTTCTCTGCCTGTATTCGTGCCACCGCACGCTTGGCCAATTGGGCCCCTGCCAGATTTAAATCATAGGCCAAATCCTCCATCTGATAATCGGCCAGAGAAATGGCATTGGAATTAAAGGTATTCGTCTCAATGATATCGGCGCCAACCTGAAGGTATTGCACATGGATATCTTCAATAATTTTTGGTTGCGTCAGGCTTAACAGGTCATTATTGCCTTTGACTTCACAGGCATGATCCACGAAACGCGTCCCGCGAAAATCCCCTTCGCTCAGATTATGGGCCTGAATCATGGTACCCATGGCTCCATCCAGCACAAGGATGCGAGATTCTAAAGCCGCTTCTAATGTGCTCATTCTTACCCCCTCATCATTCAAAAACATCCCAGCTCACGGACAACAACTTAAGGCTTATCAGCCATATCTCATTCCCTATTCTTGACTTCTAGGAATTTCAAGAAATAGGATTATAAAATTGACTATATTTTTATGACATTTTCCCTCCCACTTTGTAAAAGGTCACTTTTTAGGGTGTCCTTTGGCGTATTACTTACAATCCTTTGTAGCATAGGGGGAATCTTGTGGCCTACCCCTACTTCAGCCAAACCTTATTTTGAAGACGGCTATTTAGGTTTAACACAAGAAGAGCTACGCAAAAAACTAGGAACTCCTATGGCGGTTCGATCCCGAAAAGCCGCCCTCCGTGTCTTTAGCTACTATACGTTCCCCGATTGGGAGAAATATTTCAAAAATTTGGTTTCTCCAGGAAATGGCGAAGATGTTTACACCTACGACCGGAATGGTATCCAAGTTCGCTATTCCTTCTCCTATATTCCCGATTTAAATGAAGGCAAAAATATTCCGACATTGTATGTCCAGCGATGCGAAGTAGAGTTTTCCCCTGCGGTTCCCTTACAAAATATTCCTTCCCTTGTTCCTGAATTTGTTCCTCCAACAGAATCATCAGCGCCAACGTTCCGATCTAATCTCTGGGTCCTCCTGTTTAAGGGGTCCCCTTCACAAGAAGCCAATTTCATTGTCAAAGAACAAGGAAAAGAAAAGCTCACCTGGTCGTTGGCCTACCAAATGTTTGCTATTAATGGAATACCCAATACTCTCTCTATCGATATCCCAATTGACCGGCTGGAAATCACGACCCAAAGCCTGCAACTCGTTAGAAATCAGCAACGATTAACTCATGAGCCCATCCTCAACCCCTTTTCACCCGAATTTCAGAAACGCCTTCCTGCTCCATCGGCACCGATCAAATCCATTCCTCAACCCCATTATGAGGAATGATCTTCTGCCAAATTTTCGTTTAGAGGTTGCTCTTTCGTGGACCTTACTCAAATCTAAGATCCCGTTCGTCCCCTAATGATAAATAGCCCTCTCCCCATTGGTTGGTGTCCTCAATATTCCAATCATTGGCATCGTTTGCAAGTTTTAGTCGAATACCCCAGTTTCCTCCAAAAACAATAAAGGCTGAACCCGCACCTGAATCTTCCACCCTTTGCGCATAAGCAGGACAGAGTGGTTGATCAGGATCATCACACCACCCCGTCACCACACACCATTCTCCCTGGGAAATTCGATCATAGGACTTTACATGGGTCACCCGCCGCGGAGGTCCTAATTCCTTAAACCTTATGAAATATGAACCCTCAAAATTCGGGTTTTGTTCAACTTCAAGAAACATAAAGCTTCATCTTGACCCGTCTTGAAACCCACTGTTAGATTAATGAGTAAATTACCTTAATTATGATAACACACGAAAAACTAAAAATGTCTTCACCATCCCTATCTGCAGAGAGAAACATTTCCCGTCCAGAGACGGAAGAGCTCTCCCAACCGACAAGCAACGAATCTCAAATAACCCCATGGATCTGTCGACGCCCGGTTCGGCTGACAATTTATGGTTTCTTGGTAGCTTTTGGACTGTGGATGGTGGGATGGGGCGTTATACCACGATTACTTGACCCAACCTTTGAACAGCACCTACAAGATAAATCCGTTATGGCTGGGATGAGTCGCGAGCAAGTGATGGACGCCTGGGGTTCCCCTTACCAAATGAATGTCAGCTATACGGATAAAGGGATAAGACGTGAGGAATGGATCTATGAGGACTGGCTGGATTCAAGCACGATTAAACACAGATATCTCTACTTTGAAGAAGGCAAATTAATAGGAGGCTGGTATTGAGAAACGTTTTATTCCAATAAAAGTAGGCGTGAAACGCTAATCTTGAGAAAAAGTTAGTCCATTCCTCATTAAAGCCAAATCTTACGCAACGTTTAGATATGCTTAGGGAGTTTCGGTAATTTGGGCTCGTCTTTCCTTTCCGGCTCCTCCTGAAATAATTAAAACCCTTTTCCATTCACGGATTTGATAAACTCCCCAGGCATTGGGGTGTCCCTGGTAGAATGCCAGAGGATCTTCCCCTTTTGCACTTAAGTATGTGGGCTCCGTAAACCCCTCATCCATCACATATTCCATTAAATTTTCGGCAGTGACCCCTTTTCCACGTAGAGTCACGTTCGCTAAAAATTCTAAAATGGCGTCAGGATCGGCCAGGTTAATTGGTTGCATTGTTACTGACTCCTTTGATATGTGATAATATACAGATTATATATAGGCACTTGCGATGTCTATCATAATTCCGTATTACTTAAAAGCCCACCTTTTCATTTCAAGCAAATAGACCGTAATAAGGGATAACCCCTCTGTATGAGAAAACTTTCACCAGAACAATTTCGTGACCGAATATTTGATGTGCTGCGCCGAAAACATCATTGGGCCACTCCTTTTCTGGAAGGAAGCACCATTACCAAAGAAAAATTGAATATTTATTTTCATCAGGAATACGTCGTCTATGTTCGCGATTTCTCCGTACTCCTCGCTCAGGTTCTTGGGAAAAATCCACCATGGGAGGCACGCCGACTGCTTGCTACAATCATCTATGAGGAGGAAACCGGAGGGTTCTCCCTTGGACATCCTCACCAAGAACTATTTCTTCACATGATGAATGGATTGGGATTTGATAGGGCCGGATTTCGGGATGTGGAACTGTTGGCATCAAGCCGTGGATATCGGGAATGGTTAAATCAAATTTGCCAGGAAGAAGAGTGGTCGGTTGGAGCGGCAGTTCTCTCAATTTTTATAAAAGGAACAGCCAACGATCCGGAAGAAGTGCTATATCCCCAGCCAGCACAAAATCAGGATGAGATTGAAGATATCGTCCGGAAACATTACTTAAGTCAGCACCAAGGCTTATCACCGGCATTTATGGATTATATTCGTGCCCAACATATGTTTTCCGCAGGATCTCGGAAAACCGTATATGACATGGTGACGCATCATACCGATGAAAGCGGTGATCAGATTAAGGTACTCTCGCTATTAGAAGAGACATTGAACTTGTGGTCACGATATCAGGAGGGAATTGCCCGTGCCTGTGGTATCCGACAAGCCTAATCATTACCATCTGTTTTTGTTCCCCATTGGCGTCACAAAAATTCTGGCTCTTATTTCCTAAATACCTGGCGAAGTGATCCAAACACTGCCACATTCATTCATAGCGTTTTTAGCACATTTCAAACCCCTAGGATTCACTAAACAGTGCTTGATTATCATTACTTTGGCAATCTCCAATTTGCAGTGCTCTTGGACTCCTGAAGTAGAAACGGTGCTCTATGAAGGGCCTGAGTGCGTTATTTCCTTAAAAACATCTCACGATCTAAAGCAGGCTCCAGAGCATCCAGCACTGCTTCCTGAAACTCTCATTACCAAGATTTTAAATGGCATAACCATCAGCCAAGATGAAGGCATACTCCAACAACTACTGCTTTCAAAGCAACACCTCTTTCCCGCGTTCTCTCCATCTCAAATAGATTTTTTGGCACCCCACCTATCCATGGCATTTTCTCAGGTCACACCAGAGGAAGTTATCAATTTTAAGTGTCCACCGACTAATGAACGGCATGTTCCGACCCAGGGAATGCTGGCCGTTTTCCCTCCATCTTCTCTTCTGTTGACATTGGAAAATTTCAAGCCCTACCCTGGGGTATCTTCAAAAATGCAAAAAAATACATCTCAAAAATTCCAGCCAATCTCCCTGGTTTTTTCCCATCAGGAAGCTATCTTAAGGGCAGAGGCGGTCAAAGACTTTATGACAATTCACTCGACGTCCAATGGGATTGCCATCAACTATCAAATGCTCGAATCTTTCAACCCAATCAGCAACAAGAATCAACAAACCCAACCTGACACAAATACGACGTCTCAACAAAGTACTGTATCACCCATGACCATAGATTCACTGAACTCCCGTTTGCAAGACCTTCAAAAAATCGTAGACCAACAAGCCGAAGAAATTCGCCGTCTTCAAGACACCTCCGCTCAATAGAATAAATTATGAACCTACATCCATAGATTGACTTTCCCGGAGGACTTCATCTGGGCCATATAAATATCGAAACGTCATTTGCTGCCCGCAAACATGGATGACAAAAGTGGGTCTGTTTTCCCATTCGGCATATTCCACCTGCTAAAAATGGCCGTCATCTCGTACATGAGTTCAGTCCAAAATTGTCCAGGTTGATTGCAAACGGCCGTTTAACTAAGCCTGCCAAAAAGTCCCTTGCTTTGCCTGGGGATGAAAGGCATCCCCAGGCGAGGGGGAAGTATCAACGCACAAGTTTCTCAGCCTTCTTCTGAATAAGGCTATGGTGTCGGTGGGTTTATGAAAAAATTCTGAATTCCCCGGGCTGCCGAAAATTGGGACAGAGACTTCCGCAGACGTTTTCTGTTAATTGCGGGCTCGGCTGTCCCTGCGACCCGCCTGATCGTTCCTCGTCGAATCGACCCAATTTGGCAAGGAGCTATCGCCCGCCCGTACTCATGCCAACCCCAGCTTTGGATATCTAAGGATGAGATTTTTTTTGGAGGCGGAAAGGTACCTCGTCAATTCGAAAGTGAGTTCGTCATCCCTCGCCAGCAATAATTGCAACTGCCCATTCGGATACGAAAGCTGTCATGGCCTTAGAGCGTGTGGGAAAACGGAGTGGATATCAGAAAATGATTGGGGTGGAAAATGGGACAGAATGCACACCGAAAGCATTTGGTCCCTGGACATAGACGCATGAGGTCACATTCGATGTCATTCGGCCAGGAATACCTGGGGAGAAAAAGGTGATCGAGAGTTTCAACGGATCTGTCCTAGACAATTGTTTCTATGCCAATGCATTCAGGTCCGCACACGATGCCCGAAAAAAATAGAATCCTGGTGAATGGACAAGAATTATAGCACAGGTCGCATTGCTCACCGGGAATTTCAGGCCACAGATGCTTGCCAAACAAGCATCGTACGCCTGGCTGCATAAGGCAGCCGCATTTCCAACATGGCCCGGTCAAGTTTTCTGGGAGGTCTCAAAACAGCGAACCACTCCACTGACGAACTTTCTACTTAAATGGAAAGACTTAAAATTTGCCCATTCGAACAATGGCATCTGAGAAAACCAAATGACCAATGATCGCAAATCGACCGAGGGCTTAATCAAGTGGAAAGCGTCAACCTTTACTTTCCTTTAGGGTGCGTTCCTTGTTTCCAGAATTAGTTAAAAATACCAATGTGGCCTGTGGAACGGTGTTGGATAGCAGGCAAATTTCAATCTCCAACAATTTTGCCCGCTTAGGCATAGCAACCTGGATAGATTAGAAATTGGATAATCTTCATGACCCATGAATTCTTTCGGAAAGCAAAAAACTCATTCGTCAAAATACCCAGATTGCAGAATTTTGTTTACAACAGGAATATCGGCAGGAGGAAAATTATAGGAATTCAATTCATGCCTGTAAACCCAGGCGATCTCAGCACACCCTAATGCTCGAGGAATGCCCTGAATGATGGAACAAATATAGAAATTCAACTCCACCATTTTTTCTGGATACTGATAATGGAGAGCATGGAATGGAAGAGGCTCACTAATATCCACCCCTAACTCCTCTCTCAACTCCCTACGCAAGCAAGCTTCCAGAGTTTCTCCAAATTCCTTCTTTCCTCCGGGAAATTCCCAAAGCCCCCCTAGATGGGATTCTGGCATTCGCCTTGCCAAAAGAATCATATCTTTCCGGCAGATAATGGCGGCAGCCACAACAATAGTCGAGGCCTCCTGCAGATCCCTACTTTTCATCAGAAGAAATGGTGAGGCAAATATTCCTCATTGGACACAATAAGCATGTGGGTTTTCTGGCCGTACACATCATGGCCCCAAAATCCATTAACGCCTGATTAAAATCATACCCTTTGCCTCTGGGAATGAGTGCTTCAGAGAGAACCCATAACTCGGTCTTCTGCTTCTTGGCCTCCCCTTTCCCAATAAATATCCGATGCAATACCCGCATCACATTAGTGTCTAAAATCGGGGCATCTTCATTGAACGCAAATGATCTGATGGCTCCTGCTGTATAACGACCAATGCCCTTCAGAGAAAGGAGCTCTTCCGCCTTACTGGGAATAGCTCCGCCATAACGCTCAATCGTCTCACAGGCAATGCCATGGAGACGGTATGGTCGAATATTGTACCCTAGGGGATACCACGTTCTGCGAATATCATCAGGGTGAGCTACCGCAAGATCCTGCAGTGTGGGATATTTCCCCAGAAACTCATGAAATTTAGGTATGACCCGATCCACCTGCGTCTGTTGCAACATGACCTCAGAAACCAGAATCTTATACGGATCACTGGTTCTCCTCCATGGAAGATCACGCCCGAATTCCGCGTACCATGTCAGGAGGCGTTTCTGGAACTGAATTTTTTTAGATTTTGGAACGACCTGACTAGTCTTAGCCTGAGGCTGAGACTTTTTTTCATTCTGATGTTTTTTTATCTTCGCCATCAAACAAAATTTTTCCAGGCCTGATCCTCGGCACAACAGACCAGGGTGTCACCACACTTGCAACACTCATTCATTTATACGCGAGAACTAAAAATTAAACCAAAACATCACTTTAGCCCAACAAACAATGAAATATCATCCACTACATGAATTTCCATGAAACCCTCAGATCAATTTTCCTGGACAGGGGTCTCTTAGATCGGGTAATGTCCCGCACATTAAGCAGGACCGTCTCGTTCCTTTTCATGTGCCCCCCATCCACATGTTCCCTCTATTTAAAAAACTGAGGGAATAGACGAGGTCCTATGGTTTCCCAAAATCTCTCCTAGCGGTCAATCTTCAGGAATCCCGGGTCTTTGTCCAACTATGCGGACGAATTCCGGACCAGTAACTGCCCTTCCCCTACCCCCTTTCAGGGGAACATTAAGATATTCTTCCATTCGCGTTTTTCCCCATTTTCATTCCGAGCATTCCAGTCTCTACCGTCTTTCCCGGTTAGGGATACGTTCAAGGTTCAACATTATATTTCTCTTAAACAACAAACAGGAGGTTCCTTATGTTCCCGCACACCATCTCACTTTCCCAATTGTATCCAAGTGGAGCCACAGAGACTCAAAAACTTGCCCAAAGCACAGCTGAACTCATTTCCGGATTCTCAAAAAAAGGAGGACCAAACCTAACAGACTATCCCTTGCTAAATACACTCCTTCAACAGTTTTCCCGAGAAAATATACACAAGATCTTTTCCGCCGATCAATTGGCGTTAATTCGAGCGGCTTTTGGAGAAGCCCTTTCCCCCGCAACCATTCAGGGCTGGGCGTACCATAAACCGCTAGGATATGCAGGTGATTATCAAATTATTGAAAAAATATACAATTACTCTACATCTTTGAACCCGCATTTATCCAAGTGGGACGAGTTTTTTCATACCCAAAAGGCACCTAAGGCAGTCAGAAACCGATTATCATTTTTCCTTGACCAATTATGGAAAACAAAAATGGAAACCCCGTCAACCAGCCATATCCTCAACTTGGCCTCCGGCCCTGGGCGCGATATGTATGAAGCTCTCAAGGTTCTTGGGACATCCAAACTCGAGATTGATTGCGTTGATCAGGACGCACATGCCATCAATTATGCCAAGGATCTTTGCCGTGACTTTCTTTCTCATATTCAGTTTACGCACAAAAATGTGTTTCGGTTTTTACCAAACAAAACCTACCACCTAATCTGGTCGGCCGGATTATTTGATTATTTCAATGACAATATCTTTAAGCGAACCTTAAAAAGGTTCGTTTCTCTTCTCAAACCAAATGGAAAAATGGTGATTGGAAATTTCACCACTGGGAATCCCAGTCGCGGCTATATGGAACTTTTTAAATGGGACTTATTCCATCGAAGCAAAAACCACCTTCGGATGCTTGCGCGGGAATGCGGATTTACAGAGAATCAAATCCGCATTGAACAAGAACCTGAAGGGGTCAACCTATTTTTGGTAATCACAAAAAATTAACCAGTAATGAAAGACCATCCCTCCCCTTCACTCATCCGGGGAGCCTGGCATTTCAATGGACAGCGCTCATAAAAAGGGGGGAATCCATCATCAATAAGGATTCCCCCTTTTTCACAGACAATTATGCAAATGCCAAGACACCACACCTTGGCCAAGACTTATGATCACGTCTTCTCTAAAACGGAATGAAGTACGACACTGAGATCCACAAGGTTAAAAGGCTTTGCGACCCTACCCTTGAAACCATATTCCTGATAATTGGCAAGGACAGGGTCATTTGAATAACCACTCACCACAATAGCTTTGACTTGGGGATCTATCGTTAGCAGCCGACTGATAACTTCTTTCCCCCCTAGCCCACCAGGTATGGTTAGATCAAGGATGACGGCTGAAAATGGAGAACCAATGTCTCTGGCATCACAAAAATTTTTCAAGGCTTCATCCCCGTCTTTGGCTGTTTGGTAGCTGTATCCACAGGTTTCCACCATCTCACCAAGAACGTTTCGAATTTGGATTTCATCATCCATGATTAAAATTTTGCCTTGCCCGACTTTCACGCTCCGCTCCGGCAATTCTTGAGACATTTCTTGAATGGGAATAGCGGGTAGAAATAAAGAAAAAGTACTACCTTCACCGAGTGCGGACTTCACAGCCAACACTCCTCCATGATTCCTCACAATGGAGTAGGACGTTGCAAGCCCTAACCCCGACCCTGTGGACTTGGTCGTAAAATATGGATCAAATATTTTTTCCAGATTGTCCTTTGAAATCCCAATCCCATTGTCAATGAAACGGATTTCAACCCAATCCTGAACATGCCCAGACATTGCTCCTAAACCCGATCGTTCAACCCCATCCCCTGTAACATTGCGAGCTTGAATGATACATTCTCCTCCCTCTTCCATCGCCTGCCTGGCATTGATCACAAGATTATGAATCACCTGGCAAATTTGGCCTGCATCGATAGTGACCGGCCACAAATCATCGGAAATGTTAAAAATGGGACGGACATTTGAGCCTGCCAGCACCAGCCGGACATTTTCATACAAGATCTCTTTCAAGGAAACGGTCTTTTTTACCGGAGCCCCGCCTTTAGAAAAAGTCAGGAGTTGCCTCGCAATATCTTGTGCCCTCAAAGACGCGTGTTCGGCTTCAGAAATTCTATTAAATAGCGGATCGGCTGAGTCTAATGTATATTTCGCCAAAGACAGTTGGCCTAAAATAGCTGTGAGCAGATTATTGAAGTCATGGGCAAGACCTCCAGCCAAGAGCCCAAGTGATTCGAGCTTTGCCCCCCTCAACCGCTCTTCCTCCCATTTCTTTCTTTCCGTCACATCCTGAGCAATCCCAATGATACGGTGAATCCTGCCCGATGAATCCTTCACCGGAAAGGTTCGGTTATGGATCCAGCGTAGCTCATGGTGATGGGTGACAATTCGATATTCAATATCAAGGCCTTTCGCATCAATTCTCTTGAAGAACAAATTTTCCACCTTGGCCTGATCTTCCTGAAAAACGATGCTCAACCAGTCAAAGGGATTATTCAGGAGTTTTTGGGGATCCCCGCCCCAAAGTCGTTTGTAAGCAGGACTCACGTAGACTATTTGCTGTAGGTCCACATCCCAGATCCAAAAGACACTATCCACTGTTTCGGCCAGTTGACGAAATTTTTCATCACTGTCTCTGAAAGCCAACTGAGCCATTCGAACGTCTGTCACATCACGACAGATCAACAAGACGGTTAAAATTTGTCCTCCGACAGTTGGCTCCGGGCAAAATCGTATTTCAAAATTTTTCAGTCCTTTTCCTGTGGGATGGGAAATCTCGAGGGATTCTGATATACCCGTTGTCCAAACCGATTGAATTTTCTCTTCAAACACACTGGCGACTTTTTGAGACACCCCTAACTCATTGAGTTGCTTCCCCAAATACTTTTCTGGAGGAATTTGGTCAACGTTATCCCACCACCGATTTAAATACATAACACGGTTCTTGCGATCAAATCGTCCAATAATATCGGGAAGATTGCCGGTCAAGGATTGAAGCTCTCGGTCCCAGCGCTGCAATTCCGTTTTGATATGCTGGTGCTCAGGAATCTCGATTAACGCCCCATGGCAGATCATTTCATTTTCGATGCTCCCCTGAGACATCACACTATTTTCTTGAACCCAAACCACTCGAGTTCCTTTACCGAGCATCCGATATTCTAACCGAATGGTTGCAGGCAAATGGGTGTGTTTCTCCCAAGCCCTCAAAAACATATTCCGGTCTTCAGGATGAATCCGACAAAAAAAGGCTTTGGAATCTTTGGTAAGTTGCTCAGGAGTTAAGGCTAGCAATGAATAAACGTACGGACTCACGAACTTGAAATTCCGATCAATTCCCTGTTGAGTGCATTGATAGACAACCAGTGGTACATGGTCAAAAACGGAACGCTCATTTTGAGAGAAACTATTCATAGAGGAAGAATGACGCAATACAACTACCGACCTGACTTAGAGGGAGTCAGCACCCAACCTCCGGGATTCTACCAATTTTTCCTACGAAAAAGGATGGCCAGCGTCTGGGGTTACCTTCACCTGCTTAAGAGGAATGGCGGGGTTATGAAAAGAAGTCAAGGAATACTCATTGCCATAGGGTAGACTGAGGGGCAGTTGGATTTGAAATCCAAGAATGCCACACTTATTGGTTAAAAGCTGGAGACGTCCAGAATGACGTTGAATAATTTGATGAGCAAGGATTAACCCTTGCGTGGCGGAAGGGTCAGGTTCATCAATCAGGCAATTATCAAAGTCCCACTCTTCTACTGAAACCAGCTCAGAATCCATTGACGCTTTTTCAGCTTTCCACCACACCGAAACTTGAAGCCATTTTTGCCCAAAAACCTGTCGATCAGCTTCTGTTTCAATTCGCAAAGTTCCAGACAAATGCGAGGGGTCCTTTAAGAGAAATAACAGGCCATTGAAAATAGCTTGCATGAGCCCTTGCCGATCTACGGAGACCATTGGAACATCTGAACTAAATACCTTCTCAATCATTGTCTTATGATAAGAAGGATTGCTTGCGACAAACAACAAACAGGAATCAATGATATCGTGGACATGGGCTTGTGCATTCAATGATCCCGACAGGGGCTTGACATATTCTCTGATCTCTTTAGTTAAGGCTTCGATCTTCGCAAGATCTTCTCCGACAATACGATGGAGCCTATCCATAAATTCCCCATCATGCCGTCTCAACTCAGCCACTTGAACAAAAGCTTTAATTGAAACTAATGGACTATGAAGCTCCTGAGCCAATCCATTGGCCATGGCTTCAAGGGATCGTAGGCGATCCACTTGGCAAAGCAAATTTTGAGAACGGTGAATTTCTTCCCGCAAAATAGCATTTTCTAAAGCTAGGGCCGATTCCTGAATAATCGTATTCCAAAATGTTTTTCCACCCATCATCCGAATAGCTTCACTAGACGTCGGGCCAAGTGCCAAAACGCCTAATAATTGGTTATTCCCAAAGATCGGATAGAACAACTCTAATCCGGCATCTTCTAATATTTCGGCTATACGCCTCTCGCCTGCGTTTGAGTCTAATTCTTTCAAATCCCCAATGGAGACTTTTGCCTGCGTAAATAATAATAATTGCGGCAGATTATCGGAGATAGCCCATCCATTCTGGATCACAGGATGGCCAGAAGAAAACCCGAAGCTCGAAACTGCCCTATACCGATTTTCTTCAACTTGCAAAACAAAAATTGCAGCCTTCGATGCCCCAGCACTTCTCCCGACCGTTTCTAGAATGGCCTGACCTAAATCCTGGATATTATGCATGTTCGCAACTTTTGATGAAAATTTGGAGAGAGCCTGAGTCCTCAATTCCCGGCCTTTGAGTATGGTTCTCGCAATCGCACCCTTCGTTCCCACTTTCATCTGATAAACTCCCACAACCGTCATGAGATGGAGCACAAGTTGCACGACGGAAAACCTGACATTTATGGCACCCAGGAGGGATTTCTGTGCCAGTAGCAACATCGGATACACAGGCTGTGAAACAAATAATAAAATAGCAAAATAGGACAATCCTTTTTCAACATAGACCGAAAATTCCAACCAGTGGAATCGCAACAAGGTATAGGCTACGATTGAAATATAGACCGCAAAGCCAATAGTCCCGTAGGGTAATATTTCAATCCCATACCAGAGGGGATAATTACTCGCCCCACCTATGTATCCAATTCCAGAGCCTATGAGGAGATACAAAAATTGCCTTCGACGCAATCCCCTTTCCTTTGCATAGGCTTGAATAAGTAAAAGATGAGCAAAAACTACAAGACCGACCCACCAAATCAGGCAAAAATGAAAAACCAGGCCAGGCACACCCCAAAACGGAAAGACAGAAATTTGGCGCACACCTTGAATAAAGAAAGGAGTAAAATCGGCAAGAAGGAAAATTCCACCTACAAAATAATTCCATTTAATCGTAGCGCTATAAACATTCTCCTTCCCCAGTAAATACAAAACATGATGCAGAAATGTAATGGGAATAAAGATAGCCCCTGCCATTAATATGCGAAGATTGAGAAGCGCAAAAAACTCAGAATCCGCGACTTGCCAGGCAAAATACCCAAAACTCCATAAAGCGGTGGCAATGCCAAATAAACCAAACGTCCAATGCCTGGGATCCTTTGGAGCGCGGAAGTAGACAAAGGACGCCAGCCCGCAAGCGGCTAATCCATTCAACAATCCACTGATGGCAAAAAATTCCACGGGCTTCGTGTTAGTGACGAAGGAGTACTAACTTAAGGATCCACACCTGGAAAGAGTTCATCATGTCAAAAAAGGCCGCACCAGCCTTGAGGGGTCTACTTTGATTGTAAACCGTAACCTGAATGGCCAAAATGGTCAAGTATTCCCCTTTTGATCTTCTGTGGGCTTCTGAGTGTCGTGAAGGATTGACTTGATCTTGGTGAATTATCATTGGCCGACATTCGGCCTTTCAGGATTCAACCTCTTAATTACCCTTGGCTTACATAAAGGCACGGGACATCAGTTCTTCAATTGGCACTAGGCAGGGCTGTAAAAATTGAATGCAGGCTTGGTTTTAGGGATGCAAGAGGTCGTATGAAGACAGTTGAGTCAAATTTGAGAGGGTCTGTGGATGAGGAAGGCTATTATTTGTTGAACGATCGATCAAGACGGCATGAAGACCGGCCTTTCGAGCCCCTTCGAAATCCTCAATAGGATGATCTCCCACATGAAGTGCTTCTTGAGGGATCACCATATGCTCATCGAGTGCATGAGTAAAAATATTTTTGGCTGGCTTGGCGGACCCGACCAAACTGGAAATGGTCACAGAATCAAAAAACGTATTGAGACCAAGCCCACGCGAAACTTGAAAAAACCGACTATCAAAATTGGAAATAATTCCGAGTTCAAAGCCTTTCCCCTTCAATTCAGCTAAGATCTGGAATGTTTCAGGAAACAGCTCCCAATGGGTAGAATTCCCAAACGCCTCAAATACCTCCTCAAAAAAATCGTCAAATCCTTCGAACATCCCTACCCGATAAAACACAGCATGGACGACATCAAACCACCACAACCGCTCGCACTGTTTAAGTTTTTCAGGCCGTTCCACAGAGAAAATCGGAGGAGGCATGTCTTTTATGGTTTGCCTGAAAGCTGCATTCAATGCATGTTGCGTGTGCTCGGTGTCCGGAACCCCGTATTTTTTTGCATACGTTAAATAGACCTCCCCTACCGATCCCTTCACATCAAATAAGGTCCCAACAGCATCAAAAAAAATAACTTTTATGGGGGAGGAACTCATACATTAAATATAAGGTGGAAAGAGGATCAATGGCGTAGGACGGCTGATCTGCTCTCCGCCAAAAATGGCCTTGTGGGTTCGATCAAACGAAAATTATAAGGAAGGAAATTCAAGAAGAGAAATGAGGCTCTTGGGAATAAAGGCCCCAGCCTCAAACAATTAGTTTCTTATTTCTTTTTGCCCTTTTCGCGCCGGGCCACTTCTAACCCTTTTACCCGCTGTTGATTTTTTCGGTGTTTTCTTCGCAAATCACGATCTTTTTGTCGACCACGTGGCATGGGTGACTCTCCTGAGTGAATTGAAAATGTTAAAAACTTAACGGAGGCCATTTTTACCATAGGCATCATAGGAGGGACAAGAGGTCGTATTGCAGGCGTGTAGGGCCCGTGATAACATCGAAGACTTTTTTGCCAAATCCTAAATACCCTGTCTAACGAAGTATGTCATCTTCACAGTTGGAAAAAACGTACAATCCTAATGAAGTCGAGCAGCGATGGGGTTCCTATTGGATGGAGCACCAACTCTTTCAGCCTGACCTCGGCAACCGATCCACATCATTTTGCCTGGTCATTCCTCCGCCCAATGTCACGGGGTCACTCCACATCGGCCATGCTCTCAATACGACCATCCAGGACATTATCGTTCGATGGCGACGCATGCAGGGACTCAAGACTCTTTGGGTGCCCGGGACGGACCATGCGGGGATTGCGACCCAAAATGTCGTCGAGCGACAACTCGCACAGGAAGGTCAGTCACGAGAAGATCTCGGGCGCTCAGCCTTCATCGAGCGGATCTGGAAGTGGAGACACCAATCGGGAGATACTATTATCGAACAATTAAAACAATTAGGAGCATCCTGCGATTGGTCTCGTCTCCGGTTTACCATGGACGAAGGACTTTCGCGGGCAGTTCGAGAGGTGTTTGTTCGTCTGTACGAGGAAGGCCTTATTTACCGAGGGGAACGTTTAATAAATTGGTGCCCGCGCTGCCTGACAGCCCTGTCTGACATTGAAGTCGAGCACGAACCAATCACAGGAAAGCTTTATCACATTCAGTATTTCCTCGCTGACGATCCAACACAATTCCTCATGGTGGCTACGACCAGACCAGAGACTATTCTTGGAGACACCGCAGTGGCTGTCCACCCTGAGGATCCTCGCTATCAACAGTACATTGGCAAAGAAGTTCGCGTCCCATTGACGACACGAACCATTCCCATTTTAGCTGATCCGATATTAGTTGACCGGGAATTTGGAACCGGAGCCGTCAAAATTACCCCTGCGCATGACTTTAATGACTTTGAAGCAGGCCAGCGACACGATCTTCCACGCCTGGCGATATTCGATTTTCAAGCTCGAATGAGCCCAACAGGACTTCAAGAAGCTCAAGCAGACTCCAGACTTCGAAGCATCCTCAACCTCAAGCCAGCTCAGGAAGCCCGCACCATGGTGATAGAAGCCCTGGAGAAGGACGAACTTCTCTTAAAGGTAGAAGATCACGCCATGGCCATCGGGAAATGTTATCGATGCAAAACCGTTGTCGAACCCTATCTTTCACCACAATGGTTCGTCAAAATCCAACCGTTGGCAACTCCTGCCATACAAGCGGTTGAAGCCGGACACATTCGAATTATTCCCGATGGATGGAAAAACAATTATCTGGGCTGGATGCGCCAGATTAAAGATTGGTGCATTTCTCGCCAAATCTGGTGGGGACATCAAATCCCTGCCTGGTACTGTCGAACCTGCAACAAGGACAGGATACTCAAAACTAGCCAGGTGGGCGAAGTCCCTGAGGATAAAGGCATTTCTTCCGACCAGCTCACAATGAGCTGCTTTATCGCCCCAGACGCACACCCCATCGTCTCGAGAACTCCCCCACAATCCTGTCCAACATGCGGCGGGACGAGCCTTTTTCAAGACCCTGATGTATTAGACACCTGGTTCTCATCGGCCCTATGGCCATTTTCTACCCTAGGGTGGCCAGAAAACACAGAAGACTTTAAATCATTTTACCCAACAGGAACTCTAGTCACCGGACTGGATATTCTCTTTTTTTGGGTTGCCAGAATGATCATGATGGGCCTGAAATTTACGGGGCAGGTCCCATTCCGCGATGTATACATCCATGCCCTGGTTCGAGACGCCGAGGGTCAAAAGATGAGCAAATCCAAAGGAAATGTGATTGATCCCCTAACCAAAATGCGACAATATGGAACGGATGCCCTGCGGTTTACCCTGGCCTCAATGGCCTCTCCTGGCCGGGACATTAAACTAGCCGAGGAACGCATTGAAGGGTATCGAAATTTTGTCACAAAGCTCTGGAATGCCGCACGCTTTATTCATCTCTATGCGGACGGACCGCGGACATCACTCGCAGCAGAATTCCGACCTTTTCCAGATCGATGGATTCTCAGCCGACTGAACCATACGATCCGTGAAGTGAGCCAAGCTTTTGAAGACTATCGCTTTGACCAAGCCGCCTCTGCTCTCTATCAATTCATATGGCATGAATATTGTGATTGGTTCATAGAACTCGCCAAGCCCTGCCTCCAACAGGAAAACCATCCTGATGCCCCTGCCACCCGTCAGACACTTTTAGAATCATTTGAAATCATCCAACGGCTGTTACACCCCGTAATGCCATTTATTACGGAAGAAATATGGCAATCCTTCCCGCACGAAGGGCCATCAATCATGACGCAGCCCTATCCCACTGAAAAGCCGGAATGGTTCAATGCTGAAGCCGAACAGGCTTTTTTACTTCTCCAGGCGTTTGTCAACACGGCGAGAACTGGGCGAGCCTTCCTGAATATTTCCTCCGCTCAAACCCCTTCGATCTATGGAGCGAGCACCCAGGTCAATGACACGGCCCTTCTGACCTTTCTTGCGCCCTATATTGAGTCAATTCTACGCTCATCGGTCATCACAGACCAGGGCATCCCATCTCTCCGTACATTACAATTGCCTTCTGGTCATTTCAGCACTATTGGTATCCCCGTTCCCAATGAGATTGACCTCCATGAAGTGGTTAAAAAAATTCAGAAACAAATTGGAGAAAAAGAAAAAGAAGTGCAGCGCCTAGGCAGTCGGTTATCCTCTCCGGAATTCAGGGAGAAAGCGGATCCTTCCGTAATCCAGGAATCAGAAGACCGCCGTACCAAGCTGATCGATGAGTTGGGAATTCTGAACATGACCGAACAACAACTGGTTTCCATGACGACCTGATGGGTGTGCCTTCTCCCGACTTTCCTGCTTCCCTTTTCTCCATGCGGCGCATAATCAGCGCTGCACTGGAAGAAGATCTTGCCTACGGAGACCTGACTTCAACCCTTCTCATTCCACCGAATTTATTAGCTCGCGCCAACATCATCGCGAAAGGCCACATGATTGTGGCTGGCGTGGCCATTGCCAGGGAGGTGTTTCAAACTGTCGATTCAACCATTGAACTGACCACTCATGCTGGCGATGGAACCATAGTGCGCCCGTCAACCACTATCCTGAGCATGAAAGGAAAGGCACAATCGCTCCTTCAAGGCGAACGTATCGCCCTGAATTTTCTCCAACGGCTTTCGGGGATCAGCACGCTCACCCATCAGTTCTGCGAGGCTGTCCGTGATTATCCAGTCAATTTAGTGGACACACGGAAAACAACACCGGGACTCCGGGCCTTAGAAAAATGGGCCGTTCGCCTTGGCGGGGGCAAAAATCATCGCTTCTCACTTCATGATGGCATTCTCATTAAAGATAATCACTTGATGGTGATGGCATCCCAACGGTTAAACATTACCCAGACTTGCCTATTGGCCAGACAACATGCCCCGCATGGCCTTCGAATTTGCGTGGAAGTCGAAACAATGGCGCAGGTCCGACAGGCCTTGAAGGGAAAGGCCGATGTCCTTTTATTAGATAACATGACCCCCGATCATGTCAGACAGGCCATAGACATCATCAAAAAGCAGGCCTTAGTGGAAGTATCAGGGGGCATGACCTTGGAGAATGTTCGAGATATGGCAGCAGCGGGACCGGATTTCATTTCGATTGGGGCACTCACACATTCCGCCCCATCCATGGACCTTTCCATGGAGATCGTTCCTCTCCGAACAAAAAGACGTCCTCAAAAGCGCGGACCACGAACCTGATTTTACTCTAACCCCCTGACTAATCAGTGGTATCTTCCACTAAACTAGCCGGACTTCTCCCCTCAAAAAAGTTTGGCGAGACCCTTTATATTTTCGAAGAATTAGCCTCAACCAATGCATTTGCCATGGAAAAAGCAAAAAACCAAGCACTTTCTGGAACCGTTATTCTGGCCGACAGACAAACCGCGGGACGAGGTCGATTAGATCGTTTTTGGTTTTCCCCGGGCAAGTCCAATATTTACGGATCTCTCCTTTTTGTTCAAGAGACCCCCATTCAATATTTAGGATGGGTTCCTCTGATGGCCGGAGTGGCCATTGCCCAGGCAATCGAACAACAAGCATCTATTCGTATCGATCTAAAGTGGCCCAATGACTTGGTAATTGGAGGACGAAAATTAGGCGGCATTTTATGTGATTCTTTTCGGAATCCAAAACACCATTCATGCGTGGTTATCGGGTTTGGGATTAACGTTAACCTCTCTCAACCGGAATTTCCTATAGAACTTCAAACGAGTGCGACTTCTCTGAAGATCCATTGTCATGGCGCTGTGGACAGAGAGGAACTCATCATGAAGGTGATCACATCCTTGGAAAAAAACTGGGAAACCCTGAAGGCAAACGGACCTCTGTACTATCTTGAGGAATACACACATTGGTGTGTCACCATTGGGCAACCGATTCAGATTCTGTTTCCTGACGGAAGCCAACTTCAAGGGCTGGCTCATTCCATCGGAGAGCATGGCCAACTACGAGTCATACCCTCCCCTTCCGATTCAAATGATCAATCAGCTAGGATTCGAAATATTCATTCCGGCGAAATCCTTCATCTGCGCACAACCTCCCAACAATAGCCCATCTCTGAAGGATGGCTCAAAAAGGAGTGCCCATTTTTCATGCTGCTAGCCATCGACATTGGAAACTCACAGATCGTCTGTGGGGTTTTTCAAGACAGGATACTGATCTCGCACTGGCGCCTATCCACCGACCATTCCAAGACTCCCGATGAATATGGGATTGTTCTTCGCTCCCTCCTTCAATTTCATAAAATTCTGCCGGAAGACATCTTAGGCTGTATTGTCACGAGTGTGGTCCCCCCTCTCACACATAGTTTCGACATGTTGGCCCAATCATTATTCGGACATCAGCCCCTAATAGTCACCAGTGCATGTCCTCATGGGCTCATCCTCCGATACAAAAATCCAGAGGAAATCGGGACGGACCGTCTCGTCAATGCGGCTGCAGCATTTGCCCGCTATGGACGATATCTCATTATTGTGGATTTTGGGACTGCGACCACATTTTGTATCGTCACCCAAGAAGGCGAGTACCTAGGCGGAGCCATTGCCCCTGGTTTAAAAAGCGCAGCAGATACCCTGCATACCAAAACGGCAAAACTTCCAAAGGTTGATCTGGTTATCCCGGCATCCGTGATCGGCCAGGACACGACATCCAGTATGCAGGCAGGAATCATGTATGGATATGCTGGATTAGTTGATGAAATCGTGAGGAGAATTCAACAGGAAATCGGAGAATTCCCACTTGTCATCGCAACAGGAGGGTTGGCTCAAACAATTGTTCCAATTTCGCACACTATTCAGGAGGTTAGACCCAACCTTACATTAGAAGGCTTAAAGCTCCTCTATGATCGAATGACCCCTCCCTGTGGATAACTTTATGCCAGACCTTTAAATCCTTTAGGTTAACCAAAAATCATAAGAAATTTAAGAGGATGGGTTGACTTGCCAGATGAAGTGACTATCTGACTTGCGACAAGCAATTTGAAATGTCTTTCTCCTCTTACTGGTCATTTATGACGCAACAATCGGGAAAAGGTAAAATCATGTCCTCAACAGAGGAAACTACTGAAGAAGTCACTACAGAAGAAGTCAGCCCTCAAGCACAAACAACCGAGGACACATCAGAAAGTACTTCTGAAAATGGCGTAACGCCGGAAGAAGAACTTCAAATTTTCCAAGATAAATATTTGCGCCTGGCCGCAGAATTTGAAAACTACAAACGCCGAGCCCAGCGGGATCAGAACGATTCGATTCGATTTGGCAATGAATCATTATTGAAAAATCTCCTTCCTATTATTGACAACCTTGAGCGAGCCATACAATGCGCGAAAGATGCCGGAACGAGCGGCCCATTACTGGAGGGAGTAGAGCTTACCCATAAACAATTCCTGGAAACCGTGGGCAAAGTTGGCGTTCGACAAGTAAGCACCACAGGAAACTCTTTTGATCCCGCTATTCATCAAGCAGTGACCCAGGTGGAATCTGAAAATGTGGAGCCGAACACTGTCATCGAGGAATTTCAAAAAGGATATTTATTGCATGATCGGATTTTACGTCCAGCGATGGTAAGCGTAGCAAAAGAAAAATTAGAATTGACTGATCCTGGTTCAACTGAAGAATCTGGTGAAGAGGGAGGAATACACGTATGAGCAAAATTATTGGGATTGACTTAGGAACAACAAATTCTTGCGTGGCGGTGATGAGTGGTGGAGACCCAACGGTTATTGCTAATTCAGAGGGCGGACGGACCACCCCTTCGGTTGTGGCTTTGACCGACAAAGACGAACGATTGGTCGGACAGATTGCCAAACGGCAAGCCATAACCAACCCCGAAAATACTATTTATTCGGTGAAACGTCTTATGGGGAGAAAGCATGCTTCTTCAGAGGTCAAAAATGCGGCAAACCGGCTTTCGTATAAGACCGCCGAAGGTGCTAATGGGGATGCCCACGTCATCATTCGAGGGAAAAGCTATAGTCCAGCAGAAGTTTCTGCCATGATCCTACAAAAAATGAAGCAAACGGCTGAAGATTATTTGGGGGAAAAGGTGACAGACGCTGTCATTACGGTCCCAGCCTATTTTGATGACAGCCAACGCCAGGCGACCAAAGACGCAGGAAAAATCGCGGGATTAAATGTCTTGCGCATCATCAATGAGCCGACTGCAGCATCACTGGCCTATGGACTCGACAAGAAAAAAGATGAACGTATCGCGGTCTACGATCTCGGTGGTGGAACCTTTGACGTTTCCATTTTAGAAATCGGTGAAGGAGTCTTTGAAGTCAAATCCACAAATGGTGATACCTTTTTGGGCGGAGACGACTTTGATCTTCGGGTCATGGATTGGCTGGTTGAAGAATTCAAAAAAGATCAAGGAATTGATTTACGAAATGATCGAATGGCCCTGCAACGATTGAAAGAAGCCGCCGAACGGGCAAAAATCGAGCTTTCCTCCTCCCAAGAGACCGAAATAAATTTACCCTTCATCACTGCCGATGCCAGTGGACCAAAGCATTTGGTACTTAAACTCACCAGATCAAAATACGAGCAATTGGTCAATGATTTAATTGAGCGAACAATCGAACCCTGCAAAAAAGCCCTTGCCGATGCTGATATGACCACCAGCGACATCAATGAAATCGTCTTGGTAGGTGGAATGACTCGGATGCCGAAAGTGATTGAACGAGTTAAGCAATTTTTCGGCAAAGAACCCCACCGTGGCGTGAATCCTGATGAAGTCGTGGCAATCGGTGCGGCCATTCAGGGTGGAGTCCTCAAGGGAGATGTGAAGGATGTCTTGTTATTAGATGTCACCCCGCTATCACTCGGCATCGAAACATTAGGGGGAATTTTCACGAAACTCATCGAACGCAACACGACCATACCCACCAAAAAGAGTCAAATTTTTTCAACCGCCGCCGACAACCAAACTGCCGTGACCATCAGAGTCTTCCAAGGTGAGCGGGAAATGGCCAATGACAATAAACTCTTGGGACAGTTTGATTTAGTAGGTCTTCCGATGGCACCAAGAGGTGTTCCCCAAGTTGAAGTCACATTTGATATTGACGCTAACGGTATTGTACACGTCTCAGCCAAAGACATGGCCACGCAAAAGGAACAATCAATCAAGATCACGGCATCTAGCGGATTAAGCAAGGAAGAAGTTGAGCGTCTGGTTAAGGAAGCTCAAAGTCATACCGAAGAAGACAAAAAGAAACGGGAATTGGTCGAAGTCAAGAACCAAGCCGATACCCTTATCTATAGTACCGAAAAGAATTTGAGCGAGCATGGAGACAAGATTGAGGAAACAGAGAAGTCCAACATCTCCGGGGCGGTTGACGCACTTCGTAAAGCTATGGAGGGAACCGACCTCGAAGCGATTAAAACCGCCATGCAAAATCTCACCACCGCCTCTCATAAATTAGCAGAGGAAATGTACAAAAAAGCTTCTACGGATGCCTCTGCCACCGGCTCTGGACCAGATGGCGGCCCAGGAACCACCGGCGGCGAAAGCGCTGGCAGGGAGGAAAAGGTTGTAGACGCAGAATTTGAAGAAGTTGATAAAGGCAAGAATTAAAGACTTTTGAACAGATTGATGAACATAGGCATACATTTTTCCACCTTTGGACAACGCTGATGGCACAGACCCAAAAACGAGATTATTATGAAATTCTCGGGGTGGACCGTAATGCCTCGGAAGAAGACATTAAAAAAGGCTTTAGAAAACTTGCCAGGCAACATCACCCGGACCTGCATGCTGACCCAGTTCAAAAAAAAGCGGCTGAGGAAAAGTTTAAGGAAGCCGGGGAAGCCTATGAAGTACTCAGTGATCCAGATCGCCGAAGAAAATATGACATGTTTGGTCATGCAGCGGCCGGCCAAGGAGGAGGAGCCGATGGATTCGGGTTTGGAGGTGGCGGCTTCGGAGATATGTTTGGGGATATTTTTGAGGACTTTTTTGGTGGAGGCAGAGGTCAAAATCGAGCCGAACAGGGCAATGATCTTCAATATAACTTAGAAATTTCCTTTGAAGAGGCCATTAACGGCAAGGAAGCCAAACTCAAAATTCCTCGTTGGGAAGTCTGTGAAACCTGCCATGGAACTGGCGCGAAATCCGATCAAGCCGTCAAACCCTGTTCCGCATGCCGTGGAGCCGGACAAATACGGTTACAACAAGGGTTTTTCACCATTAATCGAACCTGTGGGCAATGCCAAGGATCAGGTCAAGTCATTGCCGACCCGTGCAAGACATGTAGAGGACAAAGACGCGTTCACAAGGAACGGCTCTTGGCAGTCACCATTCCAGCTGGAGTCGAATCCGGCATGAGACTTCGGCTTTCCCATGAAGGGGAACATGGCATGAATGGTGGACCTCCTGGAGATTTGTATGTGGCACTCAATGTCCGGCCTCATCCGCACTTTCAACGAAAAGGCCAGGATATACTCTATGACCTTCGATTGGATTTTGTCACAGCGACGCTTGGAGGAAAAGTCGAAGTGCCTACATTAAGTGGAACAACCATGGTGAAAATCCCTGGAGGGACCCAACACGATCAAATTCTTCGCCTCAAAGGGTTGGGGGCTCCTGGTCTTAAGTCCCAAAATCGTGGCGATCAACTGATTCGGACTAAAATTCAAATTCCTACAAAACTGACTCCAAAACAACACGAGCTTCTTTCCGCATATGCGGAAGAGTGCGGAATATCTACGGACACGCAAGGAGAAGGCCTGTTCGATAAAGTGAAAAACATGTTTGATTAACCAGCCTCTTTTACTTCCTCTCCATCTTCACGGAAACAGATGCCCGTCTTTTTCATCCATTCAACCCAGGTTGAGGATGATAGAGTCACGATCCCCGATCCCTTATTCAGCCATCTTTCAAAAAGTTTACGAATGAGACCGGGAGATCCGCTTATTCTTAATGATGAGCAAAATCGTCGATACCAAACAACAATTCTTCAGATAACCAAAAAGACTATCTCTTCGACGGTTCTGAGTATTCAAGAATGCCCTCTCTCCTCCACAACCCCTATCACCCTCGCACAAGCAATTTTAAAAGGAGAGAAAATGGCCTGGGTCATCCAAAAAGCCACCGAACTTGGGGTCCATGCGCTTGCACCACTGATTACGGAAAGAGTCATTTTACGCATGTCCCCAGCTCAGGCAACAAATTGTCAGGAGCGATGGGATCGCATTGCCTTGGAAGCGGCCCAGCAAAGCGAGCGATGGAGCATCCCAAAGATACTTCCCATCCAGACCTTTCAGGAATTTCTACGACAGAAAAATAAAGGAATACAAATCATGTTAGCCGAGCGGCAGGAGAAAGCTTTGCTATCGACCATGGACTTACCACCGGATAATCCAAACGGAATTACGGTGTTCACCGGCCCAGAAGGAGGTTGGACGAGGGAGGAACGCGAGATAGCCAAAAACCTGAATGTAGTTTTTGCCACATTGGGGCAGGGAATTTTACGAGCAGAAACTGCAAGCCTGGCCTCATTGGTTATTCTACAGGCCAAACTCAACTATCTCTGAAATACAACAACGAAAGTGCCAAGCACTAGGGTTGGGATGAGGAAGATTTCAAATGAATGATCGTCCCATGGTCTCCCACAGCAAACCCATTAGAAAGTTCCAGGAATGATTGAGCATACAGGGTTTCAGAGTTGAGAGGTTCAATTTCCTGCCACGTAAAGCCAGCGTCATGAGTTTCTAAAATGGTTCCCCGCTCACCGACGATTCGACCAACCAGTGAATTTATAAACCTAATATTCACCAAATCAGCGGGTTTAATACATGGACTTCCACAGGATCGAGTATGGTCAACCCATACTTTGCCTCCATTCAGCGTTTGGAACATAGTTCCCTGCGTCCCAACAACCCATCCAGCCACATTATCCGTAAACACAATATCAAAAAATGTGGCGGGATTATTGGTGGTCTGGAGCCCCCAATTCTTTCCCCCGTCAGTAGTTGCCAAGATGACACCAAGGGCACCAACGGCCCAACCATGGTTTTCATTAAGAAAATGAACACCAAAGAGATCTGCTGTCGTCCCACTGACCTGATCAGCCCAACTTTCTCCCCCATCTTCCGTATGTAAAATGACACCACGGGAACCGACCACCCATCCATGATCGGTCGTCAGAAAATCAGCCGCATAGAGCGTTCCATTTGTCCCACTCTCCTGCGAGATCCACTTTTTTCCACCATCTACAGTATGCAATACTGTTCCGTTTTGTCCAAGAATCCATCCGTGCGTTGCATCCGCAAAAGTTACCGCAGTTAATAACGCATTGGTGCGTCGAGGGCTAGAAACCCAGGTAGTCCCACCGTCGTCGGTGTGAAGAATCGTCCCTCCTGCTCCTACGATCCATCCCTTTCTGGCATCCAGAAAATGCACACCAAGAAAAGTCACCTTGGTAGGACTGGTTTGGAGTGAGAGAGCAGACGAAGTGGTTTGAGGAAAGGTTGGCTGAGGGTTCACAACCAAGGCTATACCAGCAAGGACTCCCAACACACATAGCCCGACCGTTTGATTCCAGGCAGGGCGGTTTTTTTTCAATAGATCATGATTCTTAATTATGCCAGAATTCATTATTGTGCCCGCCCCTTTTCATTCCAATAATCTTTGTCAGGAAGGCCTCTCTTTAAAATCGTAAATGGCCCCCCCACGACCGTGATATACTTTTTTGGCGTACAGCATTCGCCGGTATCCAACATATCCCATGACCCTCGCTTCAAAATCAGTTCCCCTTTAGTGAGGTCAGGCTCAAAACCTTCTGGGTTTCCAAAACCAAAGACCGGACGGCGAGGAACACGGATCCTGATCTCCGTATCGGTCCATGATTCGACATGGGTTGCAATGCCGTTCACCAGCACCTCACTGCGAGACACATCCTGCCCTAATCTATAGTTATGCCAGTCATGGGCTTCCTGATTGAGAGATAAACGAGTGGCTTCGGATATCTTCAGAAATTCACCAAATCCCTTACCCGTAATAGTCACGACTTCGTCCAAGCCGGCTTCTTTGGGAGAATAGGAGTGAATTTCCGGCTGAACAACAGTAAAATCTCCGGCCTTTAATGTCACAATTTCTTGTCGTTCACAACAGGTGCCATCACTTTTAGGAGTAGCTCCTCCACGTTTCACAACCACCGGACCGCTTTTGGCGCTGAATGGCACCCATACATCGATTTGTTCATCAAGCCAACGGTGAATGACAGCCGGCACTCCCCCAATCTCCACCCCATTGCCACCTGAGAGAAAATCAAAGGCATATGCCGTTCCGCCGGCTTCTGAATACACACCGAAATTTTTTCCCTTAATCGTCATGAGTGTCCCAATTGGTCCTTGGGAGGGAATCATTCCTGATATCTGACTGGTCAATATGGTAAATGTTCCAATCTCCCGCTCATTTCCTTTTCGATGGAGTATCAGGGAACCTGATTCGGCATTTAACGGCACATGGGCCACAATGGTTCGATCGGACCATTGCGCAATGATCGCAGGTTTTCCTCCAAAAAATATTCGTCCATCTCCAGGGCGGCTTTCTCCAAATCCCTGACCCGACAGCACGACCTTACTCCCGATTGGGCCCTCCGTAGGATCAAAGGCAATCGAAGGAATTATCGTCAGAGGGACGGCATTACTGACCGCATATTCAACAGGTGCACAACATGATCCATCTGGTAGGGGGTCGCTTGACGCTAAGCGCACTTCCACATCCCCGGACTTGGCATTAGCCGGAATAAGAACTTCAATTTTGGTTGGCCGCCATCGTCGCACCTCCGCACGAATCCCATTGATCATCACTTGATTGACCCCGAACATAGTATTGGGATCACGAGACCCAGCCGTATTGCCGAAATGTTCCCCAACAATCGTGAGCAAGGAACCCGCTTCGGCTTGCGAAGGATTCAAGCTCGCAATACGGACTTTGGTAACGGAAAAAATTCCGGCTTCTCTTTTGTCCGATCCATTGATAACCATGACAGGGCCGGAACGAGCCTGCAAAGGCACCTTCACCAGAATAAAATCAGGTTCCCAGGATTGAATGAGCGCCGAAACACCCTGAAATTCCACTCGATTAGCCTGAGTATTTTTGAATTCACCAAAGCCTTCCCCACTAATTGTCACTGTCGTGCCAGGAGGCCCATCGGAAGGGAACATCTCAGCATAGGCCATTGATGAGAAAAGGAAAAAACCTAAGGCAACGCTCAAGAGACTTCTAACTCGTTTCATAGGTAACAAACCTTGCTTATTGATTCAAAAAATGAATTAGGTATGAACAATGGACTTCTTCATTAAATCAAACTGGAAAGGGGAGCCAACCCAACTTCGGGCTACCAACACAGGGGATGGAACCAAGTCAGAGCGGGTTTCCAAAAAGACTATATCAAGCGATCTTTTCATGCGTCAATTTAAAGGAACTGTATAATCAGAAGGATGAACATTCACAGCCATTTCTTACCATAGAATTTTCGAAACACGCTCAGTTTTACCAGTGCCCTTTTAGGATCAAATGGCTGAAAAAAATTTAAAATCACATAGGTAAAATATCTCCCGACACCCTTCTTAATGGAGCTGTTCCGATTTGAACAACCCGAAATAGAAGCAGCCTCACAAAATTCAGATATCGAGCCATCGCAACAACGCCTAAAATCTCAAATAAAGCGGCTAGAGGACCAAGAGGAATGAATCCAAAGCAGGAGCCGGTTGTGCGCGTGCTGAAGGGGTAATTTCAGAGTATGAACCAGCTTAAGGGGGAGATACTTGAACGATCAATTCAAGCTCGATTGGAGCATGAAGAGGTAATTCGAATGCCCCAAGAGCCAATCTGGCATGGCGGCCGGCATCACCAAACAGCTTGACCAACAAATCAGAGGCCCCGTTAATTACCGCAGGCTGATCCACAAACCCTTCCACTGACGCTACATGCCCCGTCAGGCGAACCACCTGTTTGAGACACGCGAAATCTCCCATCATCTCTTGGAGAATGGCTAACCCGTTGAGCATGGCTAATTGCGCAGCGGCAGCCCCTTCCTCTACGGTCAGCTCTCGCCCGAGTTTTCCAGGCTGCACAATTACCCCGTCACGAAAAGGCAGCACCCCACTCACAAAGATTAGGTCTCCTGCCTGACGAGCCGGAACATATGACCCGACAGGACAAGGGGCCGCCGGCAGCTTTAACCCCAATCGGCTTAATGCTTCATGAACACCCATAGTGACGCAACTACTCACTTAGGAAGCACGCTTACTCATCGATCGTCGTTGATAAAGATCTACCGCCTTATTATGATCCGCTAATGTCACAGAAAATTGATGACTCCCATCGTTCCGTGCCACAAAATAGACAAAATCGGTTGTCGTTGGATAGAGCGCAGCATGAATTGCAGCCAAACCCGGATTGGCAATGGGTCCAGGAGGAAGCCCGCGTACCTTGTAAGTGTTGTAGGGACTATCGACCGACAGATCGGCTTTCCGAATATTTCCATCAAACGACTCGAGAGCATAGATGACGGTGGGATCGCTCTGCAAGGGAATGCCCAGCCGGAGACGATTATGAAATACTCCGGAAACCAGGGGTCGTTCAGCTGCTAACCCCGTTTCCTTTTCCACCACGGAGGCTAGGGTCAACACCTCTTGAAGAGTCATGCCCATGACCGTTGCCCGGTCTTTGAGTTCGGGATTCATCACATCATGAAACCGGTGAACAAATGTTCGAATAATGGATTCTGGAGGAGTAAAGCGAGAAAAATGGTAGGTATCAGGAAAAAGATAACCCTCTAATGTGGGTGCCTGAATATTCAGACTCTGAATAAATACCGGGTCATGGCTTAATCGAAAAATATCCTGCTTGAGGGCAAGACGTTTTTGATCCAGGATATCCGCAATTTGTGCAACCGTATAACCTTCGGGTATGGTAATGGCATATTGATAGACTTCCCCTTTCACAAGTTTGTGTAGTAATTGGGTGGGTTGCATTCCCGCATCCAATTCATACTCGCCTGGAATGATATTTCGATCGACCCGCTGCACACGCCCCAAAAGAGAAAAAAACCATTCTGATCCAATGAGGTGATGTTGATCGAGAATACGGGAAACCTGGGTAAAAGGCGTACCGGGTGGGATTTCGACAAGAACCGGTTCGGTTGATCCACCCATGGGTTGATTCATCCACACAAACCCACCCATGACCAGAACTATACCCGTTAAAAGACTTACTACGGTCCGGCGAACAAGGATCACGTCACGACGTCCCCTTTCCTACTGCTCCCCGTCAGTCCATGTGGGGGGACAATGCAACTACATCATCATGCTGAAGGAGTTTACTCCTCCTTCAAGCTATGTATGAGGCAACAAAGTCATATACGCTCCGTAATGCCTCATCTAACTGTTCTGGTTGATTACCACCCGCCTGAGCCATATCTGGTCGGCCCCCTCCAGACCCCCCAACGAGTTGAGCCACATGTTGCGCGACTTTTCCTGCAGGGATTTTGTGAGCCTGTTCTTTGGCCACAATAACCAACAACGAAACCTTTCCTTCTTTAACCGACCCCAAAACCAAAAGACCGGAAGGCACTTTGTGGCGGAGTTTATCAGAGAAGGTTCGCAACTCTTGGATGGTCAAGCCATCGATCCGCTGGATAAGGATCGGCATCCCGGCTATGTCCCGAATCGACGCTTCCTGACCAGCCCCTTGCTGATCAAGCAATTTTTGCTTTGCACGCTCTAATTCGCGTTCGGTATCACGCAGCGTTCCAATAAGTTTTTTGACTTTTTCAACGACTTCATTGGGGCCGGCTTTTAACACCGCGGCCAATTCTCTCCATTCGGCCTCCTGATGCTGAGTTTGCGCCACAGCCCCCTCGCCCGTGAGGGCCTCAATACGTCGGACGCCTGCCGCAATACCTCCTTCGGACACGATACGAAACAGACCGACATCACCGGTTCGAGCACAATGTGTCCCCCCGCACAATTCCTGACTAAACGAACCCATTTCTACGACCCGAACCTGTTCACCATACTTATCACCAAAAAAAGCCAGAGCTCCTCGACTCAGAGCATCCTGAATGCCCATTTCTTCAATTTTAACAGACAAGTTCCGACGGATTTGTTCGTTCACCAGTCCTTCGATTTCTTCAATATTTCTGGGGGTCAATCCTTTGAAATGTGAAAAATCAAACCGCAATCGATTAGGGGCCACCAAAGATCCATGTTGCTTCACATGAGGACCTAGAATTTCCCGCAATGCAGCATGAAGAAGATGGGTCGCCGTATGATTTCGTGCTGCACTCTGCCTTAAATGACCATATACTGTGGCGGTAAGAACATCGCCAACATGAACAGATCCTTCGATGACCTGGCCCTTGTGCAGAAACCACCCCTTTGCCAGCTTTGTGGTATCTTGAACGACAATTCTTGCCGACGGGCCCACCAAAGTGCCTTGATCCCCGACCTGTCCACCCCCTTCGGGATAAAACGGCGTGGTATCCAGAACGCACTCCACTTTCTCCCCTTGCTTGGCTTTCTTGATGACATGCTCGTCCTTTACTAGGGCGAGCAGTTTCCCTTTATCTTCATGACTGGAATAACCCACAAATTTTGTCAAAGGGAACTGACCGAGAGCATTCATCAGGTCGCTTCGAGAATCCGCATGGCTGAACCTTGCAGTTTTTCTGGCTCGATCACGTTGCGCTTCTAGCGCTTGCTGATAACCGACATGATCGATGGCCAGCCCTTCTTCTCGTGCGGCATCTTCCACCAAATCAATGGGAAACCCATAGGTATCATATAACTTGAAAACCGCTTCCCCTTCTAGGATTTGACTCCCCTGTTGCTTTGCTTCCTCAAGGATTTGATTAAGGAGAGGCAAGGCCTGTTCTAAGGTTCCAATAAAGCGTGTTTCCTCCCCCTGGACAATCTCAGAAACCGTATCTTTCATCGAACGAAGATCCGGATAGACCGAATCCATTCGATCAACCACGCTAGATACGAGATCATATAAAAATTCTCGCTCCACTCCCAATAACCGACCATGGCGTGAGGCTCGACGCATAATCCGTCGCAGGACATAGCCACGCCCCTCATTTGATGGCAACACCCCTTCTGTGATTAAAAAGGTCATCGCCCGCAGGTGGTCCGCAATCACCCGCATCGACCGGTCAGCCGTTGGGGAGATACCATACACCTGTCCGGTGCTCTTCCCTATTTGTTCCAAAATAGGGCTGAATACATCGCTATCATAATTAGACGCAACTCCCTGGGTCACTGCTGCCAACCGCTCTAACCCCATTCCGGTATCAATACTGGGCCTGGGTAGAGGTTTGAGCGTGCCAACAGGATCCCGATCAAATTGCATAAACACCAAATTCCAAATCTCAAGAAATCGGTCGCAGTCACAGCCAACGGCACAGGTCGACTGACCACATCCGAATGCCTCACCCTGATCAATGAGGATTTCGCTGCAAGGACCACAGGGCCCCGTCTCTCCCATTTGCCAGAAATTGTCCTTTTCACCCAAACGAACAAGTCGACATTCTGAAATACCCATTCGTGTATGCCATAGATCATAGGCTTCCTGATCCTCCCGAAACACCGTCACCCACAATCGATCAGCCGGCAGTCCGGCAACCTGAGTGAGAAATTCCCACCCAAACGCAATTGCTTCTTCTTTAAAGTAATCTCCAAAGGAAAAATTGCCCAGCATTTCAAAAAAGGTGTGATGGCGGCGCGTAAAACCCACATTCTCTAAATCATTATGTTTCCCCCCCGCCCGCAGACATTTTTGAATGGAGACGGCCCGGCTATAGGGTCGGGATTCCTCACCTAAAAACACCCCTTTAAATTGATTCATACCCGCGTTGGTAAACAGGAGAGTAGGATCTGCTTGCGGGATGAGTGGCCCGCTGGGCACCACCGTATGCCCACAGTTTGAGAAATAGCTTACAAACGCCTGCCGAAGTTCGAGTGATGTTGCAATCATATCAATGATTTTCGCTCAAGATGATTGTGCCTCGCGGCCAGATCAGTCACGATCTCCTGCTGATTTTTTTGAGTTAGAACTGACTGGGGGGGATGATTCCTCTTTTTTTTCAGGCTCCCCGGAAAGGCCAAAGCTGTTTCGTAATTGCGCGTCGATGTCCTGGGCAATATCCGGATTACTTTTCAAAAAGGTTTTAACAGCCTCCCGACCCTGGCCGAGCCGTTCCTCCTTATACGAATACCACGCTCCGGCTTTATCCACGATTCGACGCTCAACGCCTAAATCCACTAATTCCCCGACTTTGGAAATACCTTCGGCAAACATGACATCAAATTCGGCCTGTTTGAAGGGTGGCGCCATTTTATTTTTGACCACTTTCACCCGTACGCGACTCCCCATCACTTCCTGGCCCTCTTTAATCGATTCAATCCGGCGAATATCCAACCGCACTGAAGAATAAAATTTCAAAGCGTTGCCCCCGGTGGTGGTCTCCGGATTCCCAAACATCACCCCAATTTTCATTCGAATCTGATTGATAAATACCACCGAAGCTTGAGACTTGGAAATGGCCCCGGTTAATTTTCGCAAGGCCTGGGACATTAATCTCGCCTGAAGCCCCATATGGGAGTCTCCCATTTCCCCTTCGATTTCGGCACGAGGAACCAGGGCTGCAACGGAATCAACGACAATAATATCCAACGCCCCACTCCGGACCAGGGTCTCGGCAATTTCCAGAGCCTGTTCACCAGTATCCGGCTGGGCCACCAGCAGATCATCGGTCTGGACCCCAAGCTTTTTAGCATAGGAGATATCCAACGCATGCTCGGCATCGATAAAGGCTGCCGCCCCGCCGGCTTTCTGCGCTTCGGCAATAGCATGCAAGCACAAGGTGGTTTTTCCAGACGATTCCGGTCCGAACACCTCAATAATTCGACCTCGCGGCAAGCCTCCGATCCCCAAGGCCATATCAAGCCCGAGAGACCCCGTCGAAATGGCCGGAATATCACGCGGAACGTCTTCCGTCCCTAGTTTCATAATGGCCCCTTTGCCAAATTGCTTTTCAATTTGGGTCAGAGCCAAATCCAGCGCTCGTTTTTTTCCGTCTTTTGGGGTCTCTTTTTGAGAAGCTACGCGTTCTGCCATTGGGTATCCTTTTGTTCAATATTCCCGAGCATGCAAAGTGGCGGCTATCTTACCCCACACTCTTTAACAGGTAAATGCCTAACTTAGATTGAAATAGGTGATCCAGGCTCATTGAATGGCACCGTCCTCAAAGCGGTATATTCCGCACCGGATTGGCTCACCTCACTTCGAAAAAGTGTGATCCGGTCAACATAGAGCGTCCCAAGGTTCCGAGGTTGCTCCAGTAAGCCGGAATGAATCAGTACGCCACCAACCTGAGATTGGTCATGTTTGATCCTGGCCAGGGTCAAATGAGGGAAATAGGGCTTGTCCTCAGGAGGAAAGCCCAACGGTTCCAATGCAGCTTCGATATGTGAAACAAGATTGATCAAGGCAGGAATGTTCCCAGTACATCCGACCCACAATATCCTTGGACGTCGAGGATGCGGAAAAACCCCCAGCCCCTGAACTTCTAAGGTGAGAGGAGCCTGCCTTGTTCGGATAGGCTCAATGGCAGTCAGAACCTTTTCTACCATGGAAGTGTCCACATATCCAAGAAATTTCAGTGTGAGGTGCATCGACTCAGGGCGAACCCAATTGACCATTGGTAAGCTTTCTCGCAGCTGACGTTGCAGTTCGACCACTTTCCGGCGCAAATCTAAGGAAAGTTCAACGGCCAGAAAGACTCGCAGGCTCTTCTGATTAGAATGCAGCTTCATTGGCGTATCGTCGGATCAAATCCAAAACAGCTTGAGATGTCTTCAATGTAATTTCCGCGCGATCCCCATGAAATCTCCAACATTGACTCTGAGGCCCTTGCGGACCATCAATCGCTCCATACACCAATCCCACTGGTTTGTTCGGAGTCCCTCCTCCAGGCCCCGCAATTCCCGTGACTCCAACTCCCACATCAACTCGACTCCGCATTCGAATGCCTTTGGCCATAGCCATGGCAACCTGTGCGCTCACGGCCCCATACCGACGAAGCGTCGAGGCGGGAACTCCTACGAGTTCTCGTTTCGCCTCATTACTATAAGACACGACTCCCCGGTCCACATAACGCGAACTCCCGGGCACACCCGTCAAGCGATGAGCCACTAATCCTCCGGTACAGGATTCGGCAAGTGCCACCGTCCAGGAACGAGCTCGTAAGGCTTCCCCGACGACTTCTTCCATGGTACGTTCACCTTCTGCAAAGAGCCAGGGACCTAAACATTCACGGATTTGAAGGATCAGGTGATCCCATTCCGGTAAAAAGGGGGACATCTTCTTCACAGAAGAGGGTGGGCCGCCGAACACCCAACAACTCACCGTCACCATCACGCCCCTGGGCGAAGCCAAAATACCGAACTGAATGCTTCCATAATCCTTCAAAACAGGATTCAAGTGTTTTTGAACATCGGTTTCGGGCAATCCAAATGTTTGAAACGTATGCTGCCAATAGTGCCTATTGCTGTGAAATAACTTCCGGAGTATCGGCTGAACCTGAGAAACCATCATGACTTTGGCCTCGCGAGGCACACCTGGTAATGCAATGATGACTGCTCGTCCGCTACGCACCAAAAAACCGGGCGCCGTGCCGACGGTATTTGCCAACATCGTGGCTCGGGAAGGAAGAAACGCCTGCCTGGCCAATAGCGGTGTGACCGGTCTTTCAAAGCGTCGATAGCAAGCCTTGAGATGGTCATAGGCTTTTTTTCGTTTGATCAGGTGGCATTGAAGCGTCGAGGCAACAGCCTCACGGGTACAATCATCAAGCGTTGATCCGAGTCCACCTGTCAAAACGATCACATGAGCGCGATTCAGCGAACCACGAAGGGCTTCTTGAATATCAACTTTTTGATCACCAACGGAGATTTTTCTCCGAACCTCAATGCCACACTCAGAGAGAAGTTGTGCGACAAATACCGAATTACTATCGAGGCGTCCGCCCAGAAGCAATTCTGAACCTACGGCAATGATGTCAGCATGGAGGGATTTCATGTTCAAAAGACTCAGCCAAATTGCATCAATGAGACAGTCGTTCACCCATCCCCTTGACTCTTAGGGAATAGAAGCAAAATCCAGATCAAAAGTCACTTCGCCTCCGGTTCCTGGGAAAACCTTGATGGTGGTTTGAGCCAAGGCATCAAAAACGTCATAGTGAAAGGACGCCACAACCTTGGCACGATACATGGGAGGTCCTTGGCTTGGGTCGAGCAGCGTCGCTCTGGCATCAAACCGAATCCGATCAGGCTTAATCAATCGATCTCCCTGTTGAAGCAAAAGGTAGCTGTCTTTGGCAAAGCTTGGTGAATCCCCAAAAATCAACACCACAACTTGAAGGAATTGTTCATCCAGGATTCGCTGAATATCCTGGGATGCGAGGGATTCTCCTCGAAGAGCAAAATGACTGGACATCACCGCAATTCCATTTAATTTCGTCATAAGAAATCCATGGGCATGAGGAGCATCCTCAGAAGATACACCGAAATGCCAATACAGCATATTGGGGGGGGTGCGGCTTCGGGCTCCCTCCTGACCATTTTTGATGGCTTCGAGAATTTGAGATTCCGAGGGATGCGGAACAATACCCCACACAGGAGAAGAAACGATGAGGATCAGCCCCGCCTCTAAAAGAAACCAAAAACCGGCACATCTTACTAACCCCAGCATAGATCCTATACATCGGGTAAATAGTTGAAATAACAAGATTTGACTCATTGGCTATGACCCAAAAAGTTTCTCTCCCCTAAAGATTACAGTCTTATTCCTTACTCTTCCTATTTAGTGTGGATCTTAACAGCCATCAGGTCACCTGCTCATTGACAATATTGCAGTAGCGATGTTAAGACCTATTTTTTTAAGTGATTAAAAAAACACGGGTTTTCTTTCCAGGGGAGGTATGATTATGGCTGGTGCCGAAGAGGCTGCCAAACAACAATTTGTCAATTTTGCTTTCTATAAAGTGGACCCTTTGTGGAGACGTCTTCCCAAAGAAGAGCGAGACCTCGGCAAGCAAGAATTTATCCGTGCAGCGGAAGAATATACCGGCAAGGTCATTGTCGTGTCTTACACCACAACAGGCATACGAGGGGATTGCGACTTTATGTTGTGGCGAATTAGCTATGATCTCGAAATGTTTCAAGAAATGAGTTCAAAGCTTTTGGCTACAGGCCTGGGACGCTATCTTACCACGCCGTACTCTTATCTTTCCATGACGAAACGATCCATATACGTCGATCATCACGTGCATGAAGGGCAAGAAAGCCGAAGATTGAAAATTTCTCCAGGCCGTGCGAAATATATATTTGTTTACCCATTTGAAAAAACCAGAGAGTGGTACCTGCTTACCAAAGCCGCTCGCCAAGGCATGATGGATGAACATATCGCCATCGGCCATAAGTACCCCTCCGTCAAGCTCAATACCACCTATTCATTTGGATTGGATGACCAGGAATTTGTGGTCGCCTTTGAAACCGATTCCCCCCAGGACTTTCTAGACCTCGTTATGGAATTGCGCTCTACCGAAGGCAGCCGGTATGTCAAACGTGATATTCCAATTTTTACCTGTATTATGAAAAGTCTCAAGGAAGTTGTTGAAACCCTGGGAGGATAATTTCTCTCAACCATTCTTGTATCGCACTTCAGAACAGACCACAAACTTCATTCCTAAATGAGAGCTTTTTAACAGATACCCTTCAAGTGAAGGGTATCTGCATCTGATTACAATTCAAATTTTCTTAATAGATTAACGCTTTCCTCAACCCTAGCGGGTGGATACTTGATGGTGCCCCCTGCCAGCCAGTGCGTACCGAGTATTTCATCAGCTACAACAGCGGCATATCTGCCTTACCAATTTTCCCGCCTGCAGCAACAAATTAAATTTCTCATAAAATGCAGGGAATTTCAGAACCTCTGGTTACCCCAACTAAGGCACGCAACGATTTTGACAGGCTTCAAAGAGGTGTGTTATCAAAGCAGACAAAATCTAATTTTCAATTTGGAGCGTCAAAGATGGAAGGGGAAAAAGATATTCTCTTTGTGCGCCGGGACAAAGATGGCGCCGTAACCTTATATATTGACGAAGATTGGGCTGCAGAACGTGGGGTCGATCCATCACAATTAGTCAAAATTGAAATTCCCCGGGAACTTTATGCCAATGGAACGGTACAGCAACTAAGAGAATACGCCGCCACCGTTCTCGAATCTCTTGATAGTGGCACTCCATAAATAAACCTAAAGGCTGAAATACACAATCTTGTCCTTGAGTTCATAAATAACTATGCCTACAACACTGCGTTTTGAACACATTGAATCAGCCATTCAGGCGCTACCAACTCAAGGCCGCACCATGCTCCAGCTTCTTCTGTTGCAGTACATGAACCTGAGTTCTGAATCCATCGCCTATATGGTCAGCGATCAACCTGATTCCCGCTTCCTGGCAGGCAATCAGCCAAAAGGAAACCCCCTCTCTCTCGAAGCCGAAAGAAATATCACATCCCGGGCGAACCAGTACAAAGATTACTACCGACAAAAACGAGAACGCCCAGGAATGCATATTGAATTCCTAAATCAAGCATTGAAACACATTGACAAATCCATTCAGATCGCAGAGCGGTTACTCACCTCAGAATTTGGATTAGCCCAGAATGCCTTGCATGATGCTAAAACCCAAGCACCCTCGGTTCTACTTCGGCAGGAACTCCGGAAATTACAGCGTGGATGGGATAATCAGGAACTCTCCACGAAAGAGTATCAAGTTCAGCGACTGGTACTGGAATATCAGGCCTTATTGCGACGACGTGGGATCTTCAGACGTCGACTGAAGTTCGCTCAAAATGAATTCATTGTTTCCGGTAGCTCCCCGTTAAAGGATCACGAGATTGCTCATGTCTGGGGAATTCCTTTAGGAAGCTTAGTTGCCAGGAAGGTTAAGGCACTTCAACACTTTCTAACTGAATTACAAAAATACCAGGAAAAAATCTCCGCATCGAATGAATCGTTACAACCAATTAACCTCTGGCAAGAAACACTTGCGCTGTTATCTCAACGCCCCATCGAAAGGTCAATGGTTGAATATGATGGTTTGGAAAAAACAGAAGAGGCGTTACTTGATAAGTTACGAGCATTCGTCGACGGAAGCATGTCAGAGCCTGAAGAATCAAAGTTTTGGACAAGCATTACCAAAGTAAATGACACGGAATTCTCTGGAACATGGAAATCCCACGCACGTTCTATTTTAGCTTTCCAACGATTACACGCTCTGCTCAATGATATGGATTTTTCCGATGAAGGGTTGGAGGAAAGCCTACGAATCAAAATCTACCCACAACTCCCTGATGACCAACTGGCCCCGGAATCCGATGATAAGCCTATTGAGCTTAGCGAGAAGGGATTGGGGGTGCTGAATTATTTCGTAGGAGAACAAGACGACAAACGAAGGGGATAATCATGGCTTCTAACCTTACCCCTCATCCCGCTCCGCTATTTTTCCTTCCCAGCGAGAGTCGTCTTCATGACTTCGTTGGCCCATTCGGTGCTGAAAAGATACTCTTGTCGCAACACATGGGGTTCAAAACGACTGTTCTCAATTTGATCCCACTCCCCTCGTTCGTAAGACATCACGCATTTTAAAATTTTCCCTAAACATCCCTGCCCTTCGGTCAAAGCAAGCAGAATTTCAGGAGCAAGAGGAAGGTCTGCGAGAAGTTGCTTCATTTCACAATCAAAGTAGGCATCCAATACAGAAAAGAGGCCAACGGTAAAGCCTTGGCTGGCAGACTCTCCTTGCAACCGGCTCAAACCTTGACACATACGTCCACGGATGAGGGCAATGCGCATCAGCTCACTTGGCTTTCCACCAGTATGAGCCAGCACCAGTAAGGAGGCCCATTGTCGCATTCGTTCGGTCCCTACCATCCCCACAGCTTGCCCAATTGAATTAACCACTCGAGGAAGGCCCACAGATGCAGAATTCACAAAACGAAGAAGTTTGAGGCTTAATGACAGGTCATTTTCGACTAATTCCTCAAGATCTTTTATGTGAATATCAGGATCTTGCAATTTAGCCAATAAAAGCACAATCGCCATGCGGTTACCGGAAAGCTTGACTCCCTCCATGATTTGCGGTTTACAGAAAAAGTATCCCTGAAAATATTCAAATCCTTTTTCATAACACAGCGCATACACTTCTTGATCTTCGACTTTTTCTGCCAGCAATCGAACCGGATATTGCTTCAACACCTCAATTTGCTCAAGAAGCTGTTCACTCGTCAATGCCAAAATATCCACTTTTACAAAGTCAGCAACCTCTAGTAATCCTCGATGAGAATCCCGAACGATAAAGTCATCTAAAGCAATTTTGTAGCCCAGCTGCCTAGCTCTGACAAGAGATTGAATGACGATGGGCGTAGGCTCAATGGACTCCAACACCTCAAGAACCACATTGTGCTTTGGGAGGACTTCATAATTTTGGCTTAAAAAGAAATTCGCTGTCAGGTTTATGAACGCCTGACTCGTTCCAGTTATTTGGTCAATTCCCATCTCCAAAAACGTATTCACCATGACCCTGGCGGTGGCCTCATCCCCGTCCACGACTTGTGCACTATTGGCTTGACCATCTCGATATAGGAGTTCATACCCAAAAACTTCTTTTTGACGATCAAAAATAGCCTGTCGCCCAACCAGAACGGATTCCTTGATGTTTGGAGCAGCCGTTGAAGTCATAAAAACCTTCCAAGGTAAATAAATATGAGTTTTAGAAGTATCTCCACGATCCCTAGGACCTACAAGGATCAAATAAGGCGGCTCTCATTGAATCCAGGACGCTAGAGCTAAAAAATCCACCTAAAACTTGATCATTTTCTGAAAAAGAATTGTCCCAAGTTCTCCAGCTATGGTATAGATCTTTTCGTTCAGGGTGAAATACGGCGGTGTAGCTCAGGTGGTAGAGCAGCGGACTCATAAGCCGCGGGCCGGGGGTTCAAATCCCTCCACCGCCACCAAGCTCCTTCTTCCCCCTTTGCTGCCCGGATCCCAGAAGACGCCAGAAGGTTCTCCCTCTTCGGAAGCATCGACACAAACGTCATCCGACATGAATGTTTTTGTCTGCATTCAATGAGGCATCCACGATTGAAGCGGAATGTTTTCTATCGAACGAGGCTTCATTCAATGGCACCTCAATGAGCACCGAAGTCCCCTTAGAAGGTTGACTGTGGATTTTCAGACGAGCCCCAATCTTTTTTGCCCGGTTAACCATATTTCCCAATCCATGGCCCTGAGCCCCGACAAGATCAACTTCAAAGCCCTTTCCATTATCTGACACCTCAATAACCGCGCTTGTATGTGTCACCTTTGCAGACACTTGTCCTCTTTTGGCATGCGAATATTGTACGCTATTCCGAACGGCTTCTCGTACAATATGTAACAGTTGCGTTCCCTGCTCCCGTGACAGATGATCCTCACAAGAAGGATCAACATAAACCAATATCGGGAATGAGGCTTCTCGACTCAAATCCTCAATAAGGGTCTTAAGTGCCACCTCAAATTTGTTTCCCAGCAAGACACCTGCCTTGAGATTCTCCAAAAACACCTGGAGCATTTCTGACATTTCCGCCACTTGCTCAATAATGAAGGTGGTGGGACGCCCCACTTCCATAGACATTTGAATTTTATGTAAGGCGCGGGCTATTCGTTCATGAAAATGTAGAATAATTACATTTCGTTCTTCAATGACGGCTAATAATTCCTTGTTGCGTTGAAGAAGATAGAGGAATGGAGACAAACGTATGATTCCGCCTAATAATAATCCCGCGATAATAAAACCAAGCCATGTACTCACAAAATTCAAAGGAGGCGTAAGGATTTCAAGAAATTGAATAGATACCCCATAGGTTTTTTGAATGGCCAGGAGCCCAACTGCCGCCCCCAAAAGGTTCCACACCATGGGGTTTTCAGTCGAACGTATTCGACGAAGAAGCAAAAAGACCGTCAACCAATGCATCAGACAGGTTGCGAGCAATACCCAAAACAGGAAGCTTCCACTAGCCATCTATGTAAGACGTCCTTTCCTCAGGATACCTGGAGGGGCTGTTGAAAAAAGCCGCCAGCGGCGTTCTCCCCATTTTTCCGTGCTCACGTACTGGAAGTACGCTCTGCGCGCAAAAATGACTGCGGCCTTGCTGGACAACTTTTTTGAACAGCTCCAAGGCCTCTAATATGCAATGTGCCTGTCGGTCAATATGCCCTTGGAAATTATTATTATTCAACACTCCCCTGGACATTCCTTCTTCACCTTGAATAAGCCACTCTCTCTTTAACGTGTCTCCAATCATGTCGGCTATAACGAGAACGGATCGTGCCATGAAATACAAATCCCTTACCGGGTGCATTTCATAGCCTCGCTTTCATTGTCGGAAATTTCCCAAGGCATCTTAAGAAAATGAGTTCCCACCCACTTTGATACAGGCTCTTTGCTTTGATAATTAATTCCAGCCCAATCTCCTTCCCAAGACCCTGCCGCCGTGGCATCCCGTTAACTCCAGGTCCTACCTTTGAGGTATTTACCGGTAAGGGTAGGTCGGACAGAATCTTCGCAGTATCGAGATCTAGTCATATGCGATTTGTCCTTATTTTCTTGTCAAGTCTTTTTTTTTGGTCAATGACCATCTCGATTGAGTATGGGGATCGAAATCCCGGCACCACTTCCATGGCTCAAGCCTGTTCGGGAGAAGCCAATGGAGAAGTTCTCCTGGATTATCTATACATAGGTAGGATTAAGGGCATAAGGGATAATGGGCACATACTCACTATTGGCCTCCCCCCTGATTGGACATCCCTCCCCCCTGACGTTCAGCAGGAGACATATGAAGCAGTCGCCTGCTATGCCAAAACACAACGTCGCACACTACAGGTTATGGAAACGCAATAAATGAACCTAACTCACGACAAAGGTGGAAGGAACTCAGGCAGGTAGACCGTGTGGGCGCTGGATGGACTCTCGATAATAATCATATAGAACCTGAGCCCGTCCTTCATCCATAAGAACGAGCTGGCGTTGATCGAATGTATTGGCGCAATACAGATAGGTCAAATGGATTGTAGTCCCTAACTCGATATGCATTTCTCTTCCCCCACCATCCTGGCACGTCGTCTCCTGTTGAATGCATTTGGAGGGAAGCCCCTCGTAGATGATTTGAGCAGAGGCATGGTGATTTTCATAACATGGCAACAATGGATCCTCAGGTGCGTCAATCATGTTTCCCCAAAAGTCATGAACCAAGTGTTGAAAATCAGGTTCGGTTATGTCTGAAACAGTTGCAACTAATTGGTACAGTAAATCCCGATCTGCCTCACCCCCAATGACCAATCCTGTCAAACCAGAAGAAAATTCACACAAACCCCAAGCAACGATCTCCTTCCATAGTCCGAAACGAAACCTCCAGGATCCCATATTGGAATGAACACCGGTAATGGTGGTACTCAATTTATCCTTAACCAGCACCTGCCTCATTCGCTCGGCGGCAATTCCAATACAACGATAGAGTGTTTCGCCCGGCGCCCGATACGGTTCCTCATTCCACTCAAAAGGCTCCACGCCATATGAGAGTCGGGCAACTTCATACAGAGGTCCATCAAGCACCTCTTCATCAACTGACCGATATCGGCAGAAAACCGGCGAGGATATGGGAAACAGGCCTCTGGCATCTAACGCTCGTTGAAACAAAATCCGTCGACCAAGATTCCATGTTTTTTCAAAAAGGATCATCCGTCCCATTGGCCCTAAAGTCCGCAACAAGGCATCCAAACGTCCCTTTATCCCCGTCAGAACTTCCAGCTGTTCCTGTCGTTGAAAGTCCCAGGCACGCTGAAACGTTTTCCAGGTCTGGCTTGGTAGCCCTGGCTCCCATTCCGCCTGGAACAACGCATGCGTTGACAGAATCAGATCGTAGGTTCCCAAAATCTGCTGTGGTGGCACCTGAGAGACTTCGAAGCGAACATTCCTGATTCGTCGCTTTTCTGCTTCGAAACAAGCCATTTCTATCGAACGAGACGACCGATCGATTCCTACAAATTGAATCCCAGGATGCTGTTGAGCAAAAAACAGTGTCAGAATGCCAACCCCACAACCGAAGTCCAATACCTGGTTGGCCGGAGCAATCCTGGCACATACAGCGGTTCCAATCGTCAAAAAATAATGGTACCGTTGAGAATACAGAACAGGAATAAGATCTCGACGCGCCAATTCATCATAAAAATCAATGTCGCCTTTTACGTCTTCGCCACCGTATCGATTCTCGATTAATCGTTGAAAATCGCACAATTCCTCTTTGGAAAGAGTCTTTCGTTGCCAGTCATAGTATGACGTCTCTTCATAAAATTCTCGCAATCCCCATGACAGCAAATACGGGAAAAGCTCCGCATGGTAATCAGAAGTTTCTTCCCTTTTATATCCCATAATTAATCAGATTGAGATAATTCCTCTGAAAAATGAATACAGTAAATGTTGGAAAACAAGAAAAGCACAGGGATAGAAGAAAGACCAATAACGGGAGAGGGTAACCGAGACCTGGGTATATGCACAGCCGACACAAAGAGACTGGCCATGCATTCTTCATCTCAAAATCTAGAACTTGGCAGATAACATCATCGCATCCTGGTAGGTCTGAGGAACTGGATGTGGCTGTTGAAGTTGTCCGGTTCCTAATACCATATATTTTTCAATCGTGAGCTTTGAGAGAATAAGAGGACCTCGCCCATGCATACGAGTGCTATTACTCCCGATATCCGGACCAAGTCCAAACTGGGGTCCGCCATGAAGACGGGTCGAAGCATTCACCATAACGGCACTCGAATCGACTTCCCGAACAAAGCGCATGGCTAACTGATAATCCCGAGTGACAATAGTATCGGTATGCCCTGGGGCATAGGTCCCAATATGATCGATAGCTTCTTGACTATCTTTCACCACTTTAATATTCAGAGTTAAGGATTGATATTTTCTCCCCCAATCCGCTTCCTCCGCCGCTTTAATCCCTAAATGCCCGGTCATTTCCAAAATACCCATCATGGAAACCGTTTTAGGACAGCCACGCAAGCTCACCCGATACTCCTGAAGAAGTCTTCGTGTTAACCCAGGCAATAAATGCCGGGAAACCCCCTGATGAACCAGAAGAGTATCCATAGCATTCGCGGCAGCTGGCGCTTGCAGCTTGGCATTCACCGCAATGGTTTGAGCTAAAGGGATATCGACATCCTGATCAACATAAACATGACACAGGCCTCCCTCAAATCCAATGACGGGAACTCTCGAATGTTCCAAGATCCCATTTCGCAAACCAGCACTCCCTCGTGCAATCACAGCTTGAACATATTGAGGATATCGCACCATTTCCAGGGCCGCCTCCGGAGAACTCCTGTCAAGAAATGTCAGCCCACCTTTAGGAGCACCGTTGGCCACCGCTGCTGATTGGAGATGGTGAACAATCGCACTATTAGTATGAAACCACTCGGTTCCTCCCCGAAAGATACAGACATTATTGGTCTTCATGCACATCCCTAATGATTCAGCGGTCACCAAGGGCCCCATATCCGACACCACTGCCACAACACCCAAGGGGGAACGGACCGTATGAACCTGCATTCCATCTGGAGTCAGCCAGGCATGACTCGCCTCTCCGACTGGATCAGGAAGAGCTTGCAAATCTAACAACCCCTTGTGCATGTGGCGAATGGTATCTTCTGAAATTCGAATCCGTTCTGACGCCTCACGATGGGCCTGTTGATCGGTTTCCTTAGAAATGCCAGCCAGATCTTTTGCATTGGCCTCTAAAATTTCCTGAGTATGATCGATTAAACTCTCGGCCATCGCCTGTAATACCTGATTTTTCACACAGGAAGACAGGCACGCCGTTGGGCGACCAGCCACCTTCGCTGCTTTTAGAAGCGCTTGCACATATAATTTCAGAGGTACTTCAACCATCCTTCGCACTCCTTCATCATAAAAATTTTCTGAATGCCGAACTGACTATAGCCATGAAAGCTCACAGAGTCAAAAACAGCATTGATTCAAAAAAGATTTTCATCAAAATACCTTCAGCTTATTCTATGATCCCTCTTCCAAGCTAAGCGTGCCTCGCGTACCCATAAAAGGTGGTCGGGGTTGAATTATAATTTTCACCTATGTTAACCTCGATCGGTTTAGTGGAAAAATATTGAACATCACTTAATTGCATGAATGTCTCTTCACATGGAACAGCCTGCCTGATAAGACAATCCATATCTATTGTCTCCTGCCGGTCCCATTTGAGCCAAATTACTGTTTTGTGTTTCTTTAAAAAATCCACGGTTTTGTGTTAATCCGTATATCTCTGAAAGGGGGTGGGAAGGTCCGTTATGGTCACGATTAAATCGTTATTAGAAGCTGGAGTTCACTTCGGGCATCAAACAAATCGCTGGAACCCGAAGATGAAACGCTATATCTTTGGGGAAAAGAACGGTATTTATATTATTGATCTCCAAATTTCTCTCCAATGCTTTCAAAAAGCCTACGAATTTACCCGGGATACAGTGGCTGCCGGAGAATCCGTCTTATTTGTGGGGACCAAGCGGCAAGCCATGGGTATTGTGGAGGAAGAAGCCAATCGTTGTGGAATGTTTTTTGTAAACCAGCGATGGTTGGGTGGCATGTTAACAAATTTCCAGACACTCCGTCGTAGCATCAACCAACTAAAAAAACTCGAAGCCGCGGAAACCGATGGCACATACGAACGACTCAAAAAGAAAGAGATCGTTCGCATGAAAAAAGAGCAAGCCAAACTGGAAAAATATTTAAGCGGCATAAAAGGAATGAACGATATTCCCGGATGCATTTACATATTGGACACCAGGATCCAGCACATTACGGTCAAGGAAGCTAATCGTCTTGGCATCCCGGTTATTGCTTTAGTAGACACCAACTGTGACCCTGAAGGCGTGGACTTTCCTATACCCGGCAATGACGATGCCATTCGATCCCTCAAATTATTTACCGGACAAATTGCCGATGCCTGCATAGAAGGTGCGGAAATTCGCCGGAAGCGCCAGGAGTCAGTGGCAAATGGCGAGGGGTTTCTTCCCGACAACACCGAACAAGGTCATCCATCGGTTGTGCCAAACAAGAATACCCAACCTGTTTAAGGATCCCGGGTTCATCTATTTACATTGAAATGAATATTACTGTCAGCAGGAGAGCATGCACATGTCTAGTTTGAGTGCCTTGGTGAAGGAGTTGCGAGGCAAAACAGGGGCAGGAATCCTTGATTGCCAAAAAGCCCTTCAAGACACAGGAAATGATGTCGAAAAAGCCATCGATCTGTTACGTCAAAAAGGGTTGGCCGCTGCACAAAAGAAAGCGGGCCGAGAAACCAAAGAGGGTATAATTTCCTCGTATATTCATTCAGGATCAAAGATTGGAGTCCTGATTGAGGTCAATTGCGAAACGGACTTTGTCGCACGCAATGAAGAATTTCAAGCGTTCGTTAAGGAAGTAGCCTTACAAATCGCTGCCTCCCATCCTATGTATATTAAACGTGAAGACATTCCGGTGGACTCGATCGAACGGGAAAGGAATATTTATCTCGCACAGATGAAAGAGTCGGGAAAACCCGAGGGGACCTGGGAAAAAATTATCAAGGGGAAACTCGAAAAATATTATCAAGAGCAGTGCCTCTTGGAACAAGCCTTTATTAAGGATCCCAGCATCAGCATTCAAGATCTCCTTTCGCAGAAAATCGCGAAGTTAGGAGAGAACCTCACGATCAGTCGCTTTACGCGCTACCAACTCGGCCAGGACTAATGCCCCTCAAATATCGCCGGGTCCTCTTGAAAATTAGTGGAGAAATGCTCGCCGGAGAGCAAACTTACGGCATCCAACCTTCCATTTTACATAATCTCGCAAGCGAAATTGCCGACGTTCTGACCCTGAATGTCGAAATCGCCATTGTGATTGGAGGTGGGAACATTTTCAGAGGTCTTGCTGCCAGCGCATCTGGCATGGAAAGAGCCTCGGCCGATTACATGGGCATGCTGGCCACCTTGTTGAATGCCCTAGCTTTACAAAATGCTTTGGAGAGCAAAGACATCCCTACCCGTGTCTTATCCGCAATTGAAATGCGGCAATTAGCCGAAAGTTACATTCGTCGTCGAGCTATTCGGCATTTGGAAAAAAAGCGGGTGGTGATTTTTGCCGCCGGCACCGGGAATCCCTACTTTACCACCGACACCGCTGCCGCGCTCCGAGCCATGGAAATTGGTGCAGATGTTATCATGAAAGGCACTAAGGTTGATGGCATCTACGACGCGGACCCAATGACGACACCCTCAGCCAAACGCTTCACGGAGTTACCATTTTTATCGGTGCTCAATAAAAGCTTGAAAGTCATGGACGCCACAGCCATTACACTCTGTATGGATAACGATTTGCCTATCATTGTGTTCGATCTGACCTCATCAGGAAATATCAGAAAAATCCTTGAAGGCGAACCTGTCGGTACGATTGTTTCCAAAAATGCGCTTGTCACTTAACGTGGGGAATGATCATGAACGATCCAACCATTCTTAAAACCACACAGCGAATGGAGGGAGCCATAGAGCACCTCAAGAGAGAATTCATGTCCCTTAGAACCGGTCGCGCTTCCTTGGGATTACTCGACCATATCACCGTTGATTATTACGGGACGCCCACTCCTCTCAAGCAAGTCGCCAACCTCGCGATTCCTGAGAGCCGACTGATCACCATTCAGCCATGGGATACCTCCCAAATCAGAGAAATTGAACGGGCCATCATCAGCTCAGAACTTGGTTTGACTCCATCCAATGATGGCAAACTCATCCGGCTTCCCATTCCCCCACTAAGTGAAGAACGACGGAAAGATTTGGTCAAACTCAGCAAAAAATATGGGGAAGAGACCAAGGTACAGATTCGTGGATTTCGGCGGGAAGGCAATGACGAACTCAAACATCTTCACAAAGAAGGCTCACTGACCGAAGATAACCAGCACCGGCTGGAGGCTGAAATCCAAAAGCTCACAGATAAATTTATACAGAGCGTCGATGACCTCACCAAGAAAAAGGAGGAGGAAATACTCGCGATTTGAGGAATATTTGTGATACCGATCACCCCACCTTCACCTTCCGACCTCCGACACGTTTCGTCTCCGATTACCGTTTCTATCAGGCTTGATGCCCTGACCAGGAATTTCCAACAAATCCGGCAAAGGATCGTTCCGTCTACAAAAATTCTTCCAGTCATTAAAGCTGATGCCTATGGTCATGGGGCGGTTCCTGTGGCCCAGACCCTGGAACACCTGGGAATTTTTGGATTTGGTGTGGCATCAGTCATGGAAGGGATAACCCTTCGAAAACATCATATACACTGCCCCATCCTGGTCATGGGGCCCATCCTTCCCCAACATCTAAGCGAAATTATTCGCCATCAGCTTACTCCGGTAATTTCTCGTGCAGAAATCGTTCAACAACTTATCGAGTTACTTTTTCCTCGCGCCACCCCATTTCCCATCCATCTCAAAGTCGACACCGGATTACACCGACTCGGCTTGGAGGATGTTGAAGCCCTCTCCCTCCTAACCAGGCTGCTATCCCTCTCGCCCCCCTTTGTTGAAATAGAGGGACTCTTAAGCCATTTTGCTGACGCCGACAATCAGGATCCCACCTTAACGAATGTTCAAATCAAAAAATTCTTGGCCTTTATCGACCAAGCGAAGCAATTGGGAGTCCAACCACCTATACTTCATATGGCCAATAGCGCAGGAATCCTGTTTCATCCAACCGCCCACTTGGGAATGGTCAGGCCTGGATTAATGTTATATGGATACGCACCACGGCAGGAGAGTTCTCCACAATCCCTTTCTCTTGAACCGGTGATGCAAGCCACCACATACGTGGCCCATATCCGGTCTCTACAGCCTGGGGAAATTGTGGGATATAATGCCCTATTTCGCACACGGAGGCCATCTCAAATTGCTGTGCTACCGGTAGGTTATACTCACGGATTTCCCAGACACCTCACGGGAGTCGGCCATGTCCTCCTCAAAGGAGAACAGGCTCCCATCATTGGAAAAATTTGCATGGATATGATGATGGTGGATGTCACGGACATTCCCCATCCAACGGTTGGAGACGAGGTCGTGTTACTGGGAAAACAGGGAACACGGGAAATAACAGCTGAGGATCATGCCGGATGGTTGAACACGATTCCCTATGAAGTGTTGTGCGGAATCGGAGGAAAAGCGAACCGGGTCTACATTTCCCCTACAGTTGACTCCTCTCCTGGACAGCCCCTAACCCGGTCGGCCCAAAAAATATCGGAATAACTCCTTAACCCAACGGTGCCTTCACAACACGGCATCCCGCTTCGTTCAAAACGTACTTGGATCATGCCGTTTTTAGCTTACGCTTCAAATGTTTCTCCACGCTGGCAACCTTGCCGGCCAACCGGCCTTTGTGGCCACGCCGGTAATCAACCTTAATCACACAAGAAATTCGAGGACAATCCTTTTTCATCCTGGTATAGCATTGCTTCACGACACGAAAGACGTCATCCCACTCACCTTCCAACACCGTTCCCATGGGATTGAGTCGGTACTCCACCCCGCTTTTATCAATCAGATCTAGTGACCGGGACACATATTTTCCGACACTTTCACCCTTACCAAGAGGTGACATGCTAAATTCTAACAGCACCATTACCCACCTTCCTTTCCAACGGGTTCCACCTGTTCTTCACCCGACAATTTCCAACTATTGGGATACTGCAACTCCCCGGACAATTGAAAGCCGTTGACCGCTTCCGCCAAGCGTTCCCGCCGTCGCAGATCGCTCATTTCCGTGTTTTTCAGTTCTTCGCGCAGGGCTCCTAGCCAATCCAGAAACTGGTCAAATTCTTCATCAAACAACAATTCAAGATTGTGCCGAAGCACCTTCGCCAGAGCCGGAGCAGTCCCACTCGTACTAATCGCTATTCGAAGATTCCCGCGTTTGACCAGGGCAGGCATCATGATCGTGGAGTATTCAGGCAAATCCATCGACCACACCAGAAAGCGTTCGGTTTTCGCCAGCTCAAACAAGGACTTGGCTAAGTCCAAATCATTCTTCAACACATTCATAATCAGCACAACACCTTGGGTATCCCCCGATCGAAATGTCCGTCCCCGGTGGATAATTTTTCCTGAAGCGGTCAACTTCCGCAAATCAACATGAAGGGTGGGATTAACCACGGTAATTTTTGCTCCGGCATCCAGTAGGCGATGCACCTTCTCCACAGCTTCCTCATCACCACCAATCACCATACACTGGCGGCCATCCAAATCAACTGTTACTTGAAACCCTGCATTCTTCGTCATGAGTATCCTCCTTTAGAACCCGGGATATCTTACCCAACATACCCCACAAGGGGAAAGAGTAAAATCCCCAAACCACTGGCCAACCCCAAATAGCTCACTGCCACCACAAAACACAGGAGGAGGAAAACAGTGAACCAGGCCACGAAAGCTGAGAAGCGGAATACCCGTCATTGATGAATGGAGGAAAATACCGGATTACGGAGGCAGGACTTATTCAACCGGTTGCTGCAAACTTTCCGAACTTTGAATACCGAGAGACTCATAGATTTTCAAGGTCGCTTTTGACTTATTCAAGGTATAAAAATGAATTCCTTTCACTTTATGATCCACAAGATCCACCACCTGTTCGGTCGCCCAATGAATGCCAACCCCTTCCGCATAAGTATCATTCTCCGCTCGATCCATAGCCCGTAGGAGTTTGGCGGGAATACGGGCGCCAAGCGCCAACTCGGACATGCGGGCCATGCCCTTCCGGGAAACTATCGGCATAATGCCGGCAATAATGGGGACTTTAATGCCCACAACTTCGCAACGTTCACAAAAATCGAAAAAGTCCCGATTATCAAAAAATAATTGGGTGCAGATATAATCAGCACCCGCATCGACTTTTCGCTTCAAATTGTCCATTTCCTGTAAGCGGTTGGGCGTACCGGGATGTCCCTCGGGAAATCCTGCCACGCCCACGCCCATCTCAGGAAACTGCTGCTTAATAAACCGTACAAGGTCAGAGGCAAACTGAAAGCCGTCTTCGGGAATCTGGACATCCGTGCTTCCCTTGGGAGGATCTCCCCTCAACGCCATAATGTTATGAATGCCGCTCTCCTGATATTTCGAGAGAATATGATGAATTTCATCACGCCTGGACCCCACGCAGGTTAAATGCGACACAATGGTCAAATCGGTTTCCCGCTGGAGCTTGACCACTAAATCATGCGTGCGTTCACGGGTAGATCCGCCGGCACCATAAGTCACACTGACATAAGCAGGCTTTAGCGGCATGAGGGCCGAAATCGCTTCAAACAGTTCTTGAAACCCCCGTTCCGTTTTTGGAGGGAAAAACTCAAAACTAATCGCAGGATTATACGTCCGCAACACTTCTGAAATATGCATGTCCATACCTTAAATTGCTCATCAAGATTTGTCTAGTCTCCAGCACGGTTCGGCCCTGTTGGAACAACAGCAATGGGCCATACACACCAACGAACGAGAATCGCGCCAACAAGACCTGTTAGAACCAGAACAGTCAGAAGATGAAACAAGGTCAAATTTCCAATCGCAATGGGAATCCCTTGTGCCTGAAGGGTACCTAGAAACATCACATACCGGATCATCCCCATCAGCACGAGCGTGATCACCGTACAAATGAGACCTCCCCAAACAAGACCTTTGACCTGGGGAACCATAAATGACGCATTCAACAAGACCATGGCCAGTAACGCAGTCGTTACCCCCACAAAGAAGAACACAGAGGGCCAACCCGCCCCATCAATCAGCCCTCCCCTCGGTCCCTCACCTAAGACGAGAAACAACCAGGGTCCGATAAGCACTTGCGGAACCAGCCCCGTTAACATCCATCCGACCCCGTAACGAACACGGTCATCAGAAGGATTGAAGCGGGATGGAACGGTTGAAGAGGATTGGTTCGACGTACCGGACCATCCGAGCAAACCAAGCAACGTCACCACCAACCCCCCTGCCGCCAAGCTGGCAAAAAGGAGGTGCAGGCTTTTCGGAATGACACGAGTCCAATCCACAGGCGACAATCCAAGGAGAAACCACCCACCGCCCACGTACCCCTCATGAGCCATCGCATCCCATCGCCCAACCCATACGACACCTGCTACCCCAAATAGCATACCTGCACAAACCAGCCAGACAAGTCCTGAATGTCCTCCAGGATATTTCTGCGGCCGGCTTTTCCAAAGACAGATTCCCCCTAACACAAAACCCAGTATTTCTTCATAGCTCCACGGTCCCACGGCAATATGAGATTCAGGCAGCGGAAAACCAAGGATGGCGGGCACAAGAAGACCGACAATCCCGGACAACACCAAGAAACCAACCGTTAAGCGAAAAACCAGCGGGCTGAGAAGGTCGCGAAGACCTTTATGTGGGGGATCGCTCTGCCATCGACACAGCAGGTCCGTCATCAGGAACAGAAGCGTCAACCCTAACGGCAACACCATTCGCCATACATCCAAGACCGTAAAGAGGAGAAACCCGTCAACCATATCCGTTCTCTTTCCTTAATACATGATTGAAAAAATGGAAAACTTCTACCCAGGCCATGCCGGATGAACAAAAAGACTGTAGGGAATAGAACACGTCCCGGAGGGCAATGTCATCCCCAACCCGTTAAACAGTCTTCATGACCCGATTTTACCCGGGGAAGGCCGGAACAATCTGAAACCATCCCTGATCATGAAGAAGATGAACCGGAGTCTCAAAAAGGACGGACAAGCTGAGATCATTCAAAACGTCACCCTTAGGACCATCTTTTATGATCCGGCCCTGCTTCAACAACACGACCCGCTCAATCTCCGGAGGAATTTCATGGACATGGTGCGTCACCAATATCACCGTGCCTCCTTGACGTATAAAATTCCGAATGATTTGAAGATATTGAAAACAAGCCTGCACATCCAGCCCGGTGGTTGGCTCATCTAAGACAAGAATCTGAGGCTCGTGAACCAAAGCCCGTCCTAGCAAGGCTCGCCGTTGTTCTCCGCTCGACATTTCCCCGAAGGCGCGATCTCGAAGATGGGCAATCCCGAGCATGCGCATCATCTCAAAGCTTTTGGTTCGATGTTGCAGACTGATGGTTTGATGGTCATACACATCCAAGCTGGAGAAAAACCCGGAAATAACAATATCCAGCCCGGTCGTATGACAGGGATAGACCTGTTGCATTTCCGCTGAAATTAATCCGATCTGTGCGCGTAGGTCCCACACATTCCAGTGCTCCTTACCCATCAGCCGGACATATTGATCCGGCCCAACGACGGGATACAGTTCCCTCGATAACAGCTTCATAAATGTCGATTTCCCTGACCCATTGGGACCCAGGATAACGGTCGAACACCCCTGGTTAATCACCAAAGAAAGATCATGGAGAACAGGCTGAGCTCCGCGAAATACGGTCGCATGGTGGATTTGAATGAAGGGGGAACTTTCCGAATTCAACATGTCATCTGACATCCACTAACTCTCCTCGCTCATGAACAATGCACTAGGGCCCACAGGCCGTATCCAACAATTAACGTTTTCCGGAATTGGTAGAGTCCATAGACCTCAAGCGAGAGCGGTGCATATCCCGGCATATCCTCTTACCCCAAAACCCGGCAAGTCTATCCTTTACCAAAACAAACCGTCTCACACAAAGACAAATTGTTCCATCTTGAATACAGAACCAAACTGGAAATTCACATAATGCTCACAATCAGACCATCGTTTATAATGAATCGACACAACCATTACTGGCACATCAGTTGCTTCTTAAAAGATTGAGAAAGAGAAGGTAAACCAAACAAGACGGCAGCCTTCACCATTTTCAACAGACGTTAAAACCCAGGGAGGTCGCAATGAAATGGATGTCTTCAGGATGCGCAATCGGGACTATGGCCTTTGTGTCCGGAATCACATTGGGAATCGCAGCCGGGCTCCTGTGGGCTCCGCAATCCGGGAAACGAACCAGAGAAGATCTGCATGATCTTGCCTCCGATACATTAGAGCAAGCCGAAGACTGGCTAGATAGTACCAAAGAAACCGTTGACGATTTTGTCAAACGAGGAAAAGCGGCCGTCATGGGCGCCTAATTCGGGCACGTTTTGTACTCGAGCGGTCAGACAGGAGGCAAAGCGTGTAGCCCTGAACGAAGCGAAGAACACGCCGTGGCGGGCGATGAGATTCTGAACGACCTAATCATACAGAACCGTTCGAAAAGCCTGCGCTGAGCATAATCGAAGGGGCTCGGCCCAAGTTCATCGGAGGCTTTGAGTCAGGTGTGGCCTATCCAAACTTGTCGCAGAATCTTCCCACGGGGTCAGGGAGACAAATATTTGGAGACGACCTCGCTAATGGAGCAGGTGCTTGCCCTTGGCCGGAATAAGGCTATCCCTGGTTATCCACATACTCCCAAGCCTGCTTCAAACCCTGGAGCCTTGGACCCCCGGAACAACCTGAAAAAATCGAGGAACAACTGATACCTTCTAGACACTTCCTGCCCAGAGGGATACAATCAGTTTCTGTTGTCTGTCCCATTAACCTTCCAATATTCCGGTATCTATTGAACGTGTTTCCACAATACAAGTTATTCCCGAAATTTTGAGCGGGATTCTCTGCAGTGGTCTGCTGTACATTGACCAAACACACCTCCTTCACATTCTCAAGAAAATCCCCCTCTCTGACGGATAGTTTCGCCGGGGGAAGATGGCACGAATCCGATAAGACACCAGGCACAACACCGGTCCAGTTCTTGGACCACCACAACAGATAAGGACATACGATCTTGCCATGGCAGGCCTAACACACACTCCCTTTCATCAACGAATCGTCATCGGCGTCGAAATTGAGGCCTACAGTATCAATGTCACCGATCACAAGATCGGCAGGCGCCTGTCAAAACCCCGGCCGGGTCTTTCTGAGTCCGGCGAACGATTTACCCGTGATGCCTCCATCGGCAGCGAATATAACAGCCGCCCATTCACAACCATCCGGGAAAGCTTGTTTTTACTCAAGGCCGGTTTGCGGAAATATCTACGAGGCCTGTATCGCAGTCGAGAGGACGAACAGGACTATCGTGTGCCCTTATTTGTGGGAGGCTGGACGAACCGGTTTGCCGGCACCCACCTCCACATCTCTGTCGCCAATCGTAAACTCACCAAACAAGAAGCCACCGCGCTCAGCTGGCATCTCCATGACCAACTCCCGTTACTCATCGCGACCGGAGCCAATTCTCCCATATGGGACAAAAAAGTCACAGGAAAAGCCTCTAACCGGTTTCTTCGAGGCAATGCCACCTACTTCACGCCTACGAAACGAGGCGATCTCACATCGGTCGATACCAGAGAACTGGTCTATAGCAAAGGCCGGAAAACCAAACCTCCCACTCTGGAAATTCGGGTCTTTGATTCCAACATTCCGGAATTTGTCGTGGCTAATTTATGTCTGGTGAAAGCAGTCTGTCTGCGATGGCTAAGGGGAGAAGCCGCCGCCAATCGAATGAGCCATGCCGATTACCTCCTCGCCCGCACAGAAGCCGCCACTAAAGGGATGAAAGCCAGGCTTCCCTGGAAACGTGAATGGATGCCGGCCCCGGACTATTTAGACCAGTTCTTGTGGGAGCACCGTGAGGAATTCGATGCCATGGATATTCCTGAAGAAATTTATGAGGTCCTGCGCCTGCTCAAACGCCGGTATAACGGAGCCCGCCTCATTCATGATGCGGTGGCTCTGGCCATTCGCGAGCACCCGCAAACCTGGCAACGCCGGTTCGCCAAACGCTATCGCTCAGGATTGGGTCATTTGCTCAGTGGGAATACCTTGCAGGATTTTGCAGCAGAACTCGAAGTGCCCTTTCCCAGCACCGAACGGGTCTGGCTGGGCCGGAAACGAGCATCCATCGATGAGTAAACGCTATCCCGCTCCGTTAATCGGGATCACCTGTGAAGCCGTGTCTAAACGCAAGGACTTCGCCAACTACGACTTGTTATGTGATCACCGCTATGCGGCCGCCGTCACCGAAGCGGGCGGACACCCCGTATTGCTCCCGATTAACCACAGGGAAACCCTTCGCAATCGCTATCTAGAGGGCATCGACGGGTTGGTTATTGTCGGAGGAGACGATTTGGATCCCACCTGGTATGGAGAACGTCCCAAAAAACGCACAAAAGTGGCGTTTCAAAACCGGTCCAAATTTGAAGCCTGGTTATACAAGGCCGGGAAAACTCGGCGGTTGCCCATTTTAGGAATCTGCTATGGCATGCAGCTGATCAATGTCCTGGAAGGCGGAACTCTTCATCAACATATTCATCCCCCCAAGAAGGGCTACAATGTGGATCATGAAGGCAAGAAAAACGGGCTGCATCCGGTCCGAGTCATTCAGGGCACTCGATTAGCAAAAATTCTCGGAAAGGGTCGCAAGATAGTGGCCACACAACATCATCAGGGCGTCCGGACTCTGGCCCCGGATTTCATTCCTGCCGCCATCGCCAGCGACGGACTCATTGAGGCGATGGAACATCCCAAATACCCTCAGATTTTTACCATTCAGTGGCATCCGGAACGACAACTTCGCAGCCAAACCACACAACGGCTCTTGCGGGCCTTCGTCCGATCCTGCCAACACTACCAGCGAAGAAGAAACTCGTAAGGCCTTTCACTCGTCCAATTGTCCAACCCAAACATCGTAATCCATACGGGCAAGGAATCAGAAAATGAAACGGGGAAGAGTGGCAGGCTGTGCCATGCGGCAATCTGAAAGGCACTCATCCGGCATGGGAGTGTTGAATAATAAGGATGTTCAAGGGCAAAATTGCCCAGGATTAGATGACTCATCAAAGGCTCCGGGTCGGTTCAAAAAAGCATGCCCTGAGTCTGCCCGAAGGGTCCGTCCAGCATGGCCGCAGCCGTTTTTACGCGCAGAGCGTACGCTGAGTACGTGAGCACGGGAAAATGACGAGAACGCCGCTGGCGGCTTTTTTCAACAGACCCTGCATGAGACATTGGCACGGTGAACCGGCAAGCCCGCACCATATGGTCATTCTGAGCCGGAGGCGAAGAATCTGTGCCAAGATTGAAGAGGCACATCTGGGCGAGATCCTTCGGTTCTCTCAGGATGAAAAAGCTTATTCAGGATAGAGACATGTTACAAACGCATTCCCCAATCCTCCATCCGGTATGCGGGCTGTAGCATTCCTGGAATTCTTACCACAAGATGATCATAATCCGTTGAAATTTCACCCAATGATGTCCTGGCAACATCCCTGGAAACTCCAAGCCAAGGCCTCCCTCATCATCATCCTCATTGTGGGCGGGGCCATTCTGGTTACCGAACTCTTGCATCAATATTATGTGGCGGAATTGGCCAAAGATGTCATTCACTCCAAATCTCTTGTCCTTCTGCGGCAAATCGGCGCGCGCTTTCAATCAGAAAAGCATTTTCACAATGCGATATTGCGGGAGAAATATTTAAAAGATTTGATGAGCCGGAACCCGGACCTCATCTTCCTCCGTGTGTATGGGAAAGGCGCCAAACCCGATGAACCGCCTATATTGCTGACGCAAGTGGGAGATACCAAGGACGCTTCAAGTGAAATCCCGTTGATGGTCACCCACACCTTCCAATTCGAAGAACCCCAAGGCCGCTTTCACAATCAACCCGGTGACGATCGGCTCAAACTCTCCACGCCTCTTGCCATACAGGGAAAAACCACCGGGGTCATCTACGCCGAATATTGGACGGGACAACTCACCACCATCACCCGATTCTTTCTCAATTGGTCGCTCATCATCAGCCTGATCATGGGATTCGGCATCGTGGCGGCGTTAAACTTCTTTCTCTACCGGCATGTGATCCGTCCACTTGGACGCCTAAAAGCCGGGCTGGCTGAAGTCGAAAAGGGCCAATGGGCCACCCTGGTCTCGATAGAAAAAACAGACGAAATAGGCGATTTAGCCCACCAGTTCAATTCCATGGCACAACAGATCCAAGAGGTCATGAGGGAAAATGCCTCATTGAATCAGGCGTTAGCTCAGGCCCGGGATGCCCTACAGACCAGAGTGGAGGATGCGACAGCAGAACTCCGGCAACGGAATGAAGAACTGGCCGCCGTCAACGAGCGACTCTCCATTGCGCAACGTGACATTCTCCGGCAACAACGGTTGGCGGTCTTGGGCCAACTGGTCGCCACCATCGCCCACAAGATCGGCACACCCTTAACGGCCATTTTCGGACACCTGCAACTGCTCCAGGAAGATCCGCATCTTCCCCAGGAAGTCCTGGAGCGGGTGCGAACCATGCTCAAACAAACCGATCGTCTCACCCACAGCATCCAGGATTTACTCACCTTTACGCGAACACCCACCATCTCCGTCGAACAGGTCTCGGTTCCGACCCTGATCGACCAGTCGTTGCTATTATTTCGCCCGCTTCTCCAAGAGCACGGCATTCAAGGCCTGACCCACTTTGCACCCGATCTGTGGCCGGTCCAGGGAGATGCCTTTCATCTTCAGGAGGCCATCAACAACCTCATCGATAATGCCATCGATGCCATGCCGGACGGCGGACAATTGACCATTCAGGCCCGAAACGCCGAAGATACCCCTCAAGCGGGACCGGAGGTCATCATTGATATTCACGATTCAGGGCCAGGGATTCCGCGGGAACACATAGAAAAAATCTTTGACCCCTTCTTTACCACCAAAAGCGTGGGATCGGGAACGGGCCTGGGGTTAGCCATCACCACCGAAATTATTCAATTGCACAAGGGCCACATCACCGTGCACAGCGAAGAGGGCCATGGCACCCGTTTTCTCATTCGGCTGCCGGCCTGGAGGAACTTGGATCATGCATAAAGCCACCATCCTCATCGTCGATGATGAACCGGACACACTGATCCTGCTTCGGGAAATCATGGAAAAAGAAGGCTATCAGGTCTACACCGCGACGAGCGGTCAAGCCGCCTTACAGACCTTCGTCGATCAAACACCGGATGTGGTGTTGTCGGATATTCAAATGCCACACATGGACGGGCTGGCCCTCCTGGCTGAAACTCGGAAACGCAGCCCCCTCACCCAGGTCATTCTCCTCACCGCCTATGGGTCGTTGTCGACCGCAGTAGAAGGGATCAAAGCCGGGGCCTTCGATTACCTCTCCAAGCCGTTCGCATTGGAAGAAATTCGTTCCGTCGTCCGACGGGCCTGTGACCATAAACATACCCTGGAGCAGGCACGCGTATCGATCCAGCCGCTTCTGCCAAAAGGCAATGGCATCAATCAGATACAAGGCAACAGTCCGCCGATGGTGGCCGTCTACAAACTTATCGCCCGCGTCGCCCCGACGGAATCCACCGTCCTCATCCATGGTGAAACGGGAACAGGAAAGGAACTCATTGCCAGGGCCATCCATGCCAACAGTCTCCGAAGCGACGGGCCGTTTATCGCCGTGGATTGCGGCACCCTCACAGAAAATCTGCTGGAAAGTGAATTATTCGGTCACGAACGAGGAGCCTTCACGGGAGCCATCACGCTCAAGAAGGGACTCCTGGAATCGGCCAATCGAGGCACCTGTTTTCTGGATGAAATCGGCGATATCTCCCCGAACCTGCAGAGCAAACTTCTCCGGGTCCTGCAAGAGCATGAAATTCGCCGTGTGGGCGGCATGGAATCGATCAAAGTCGATGTCCGCATCATTGCCGCCACCAACAAACACCTCAAAAAACTGGTAGAATCCGGGAAGTTCAGGGAAGACCTGTACTATCGGCTCAACGTCGTCACGCTGCATCTGCCATCGCTGAGAGAACGGGTCGAAGACATTCCCACACTCATCGACTACTTCCTCACCAAATATACCCAGCTCAACAACAAGGTCATCACCGGCGTGCACCCGCAGGCGTTAGCCCTGCTCACCAACTATTCGTGGCCGGGAAATGTGCGTGAACTCGAACATACCATCGAACGAGCCGTGGTCATGACTCCACATTCCCTTATCATGTCTCACGACCTCCCGTTAGCGCTCGTCGCGCCTCCCGCGCTACCCGACCAATCGCCATCCCACCCGGACTGGAAAACACTCGGACAGCTCGAACGGGAACACATCCTCAAAGTCCTCGATGCCCAGCAAGGCGACGAAAACCGCACCTCGGAACTCCTGGGCATCCACCGGAAAACCCTCCAACGCAAACTCAAAGAATACGGCCTCCGCTAAAACCCATTCCGGCATTCCCGCCATCTCCATCAGCCCTCGCCCATCCCCCTCCCAAGTTGTCATCCTGAGAGAATCGAAGGATCTAGCAAAATCATAGGACTCCTCCACCATGGCCACAGACTCTTCATCCTAATTCCTCCGTCATCCTCACCATCCGTCCTCGCCCATCCCTCTCCCCTCGTGGTCATCATCCTGAGCGCAGCGAAGGATCTGTGCCCAGCCACGTGAACAATGAACCAGCAAAATTCATATTCTCTGTATTTGAAATCCTGAACCTTGCGAGTGGGCTCACGCTCCATGGTTTTACCTCGATACGCATTAATCTTGGCCCGACGCCTGCCGGCTGTTCCCAAGGAGGGACGCTCTTCGCATCTAGCGGACCCTGTCTGAGCCTGGCGAGTTGATCCGCTCTTCAAAGTGTTAGCGTCCCTCCTCTTCCATGTGCCCAGACGGGGCGTCAATGGTTTTGGCAACTTTTGCCGAAACAAAAGTGGCTCGGCTGCCGGGCCGACCCCCGGCATCTATCTTCCCCAGTCCACATTCCTACAGTCCTCGCTTTTTCATATGGGTCTCTGCAAGGTTCTTTTGATCCGACGCCTGCCGGCTGGCCCCAAGGAGGGACGCTCTTTTCAGCAGCGGACCCTGTTTGAGCCTGGCGAGTTGGTCCGCTCTTCAAAAAGTTCGCGTCCCTCCTCTCCCATGCGCCCAGACGGGGCGTCAATGGTTTTGGGTCCTTTTGCCGAAACAAAAGAACCTCGGCTGCCGTGCCGACCCCCGGCTCTACAAAATCTGTACTTTAAGCAATAGGTTGGGTACATTCTTCTAAGGAATCCCTTAGAACAAAAAAAGAGGGTCACGCCATGTCAACGGCAGAACAAATCATGCGAGAAATTCAAAAGCTTCCAGAACCTTTGGCGAAGGAAGTCTTAGATTTCATCGGGTACATTGAGTTGAAACATGGGCTCAAAGATCGACTAGCTGAAGAACTCAAGCTCGCTCAAACTCCGGCCATGAAACATGTATGGGACAATTCCGAGGATGAGGTGTGGAATGACGTGTAGCGCCAATAACCTTGTACTCATGCCCTTCCCCTACTAAATGACCTAAGTCCCTCAAAAAAGGGCCCCAACCTGGTCCCCACCGCACCAGAGTCGACAGGAGCTATGAATGGCCAAAAATCGGCTAAAAGCCAAGACTCAGATATCAGGCTGGCTAATCCCAAGCCGATGCATAAATATATCTTTCAAGGAATGAAATGAAGGATTGGCTTTTTCAGGTGGAATCTCCCCTTGGCTTCACAATCCGATGTACACAAGACTATTGGTCGTTTATCGTTTCAGAAAAGCACCCAGTATTACTTGGAAGGGAAGATGAAATTCAGCAAGTACTCAAGGAACCCACTGAAATTCGTCGAAGTAAAAAAGACCCACACGTCATATTGTTCTATGGTGAATCTCAGGCACGATGGCTTTGCGCAGTTGTCAGAAAGGAAAATGGGACAGGATTCTTGATTACCGCCTATCCAACCGACATAATAAAGGCAGGAGAACCAATATGGACAAGATCAAAGTAATTCATGACACAGTGGGCCATACCTTAACGGTATGGTTAGATGATCCTGCCCGAGAGCATGTCTGCGAAGAAACGAATGAAGAAGTCATTCTCATGAAGGATAAAGCCGGTCACGTGATCGGATTTGAAAAACTCCATTACACACCTTCCAACTCACAGAAAGCACTGGCCGTCGAAACCGTGGTTCAGACCGGGCCTTAAGCAACCCGGAGCGTAAGACGTTCCAACGCCATGCACCCTTCTCCGCCTTCTCTTCATTAAAACGGTTGTCCAAAAACCTCCATTTCCCCTCTCACCTTATCGCGCAGCCCGATCATTTGCGCCATCCGTCTCAA